>DAITPL010000003.1:65597-68972 GCA_036833615.1 Rhodanobacter sp. | reverse complement strand
ACGACGAAAATGGCCAGAGCCAGCAACATCCGGTGTGATGCTCCGGTCAGTGAATTTGCGGACAGGCACAGCACGAAGGGGTTTGCGCACTCTCGCCACGCTGCACCCCGTCACCTGCGTGGCAAGGCCACGTCCCCCGCGCGGGTCCCCAAACCACAACACTCACGATGGAATGTCCCACTCAGCCAACAACCGCCGTACGCGACGCTCGATCTCGTCACGCACGGCGCGAAATTCGTCGTCTGGCAGGATTTTTGGATCCGGCAGCGCCCAATCCGCGCGCTGCGCCGCCGGCACCCACGGACAGGCATCACCGCAACCCATGGTCACGAGGACGTCAAAGGTCTGCCCCTCGAACGCGGACAGCGACTTTGCTGCGCGGTCATTCAAGTCGTAGCCACGCTCGGCCATGAAAGTGATCGCGCGTGGATTCACACCGTCCGCCGGGCGCGAACCGGCCGAGTGAGCGTCGACTCGGCCTGCACCCAGCCGATTCGCGAAGGCTTCGGCCATCTGGCTGCGGCAACTGTTTTCAATGCAGACGAACAGCACCCGCGTCATGCAACGCACTTCTTGCCGGCCGGCCCGCAACAGGAGGTAACCGGCGCATCCGGTATCGCTGCAGGCGCCGAATACGTCGTCGCTTCGCCGTGCGTATGGAAGGTTTCCCAACGCACGCCTTGCGGGTCCTGCGCCCAATACTTGTCGGAGTGGGCGTAACAGCAGGTCGTGGCTTTCTCCGCCAGTGCCACCGCGTCTGCCGCAGCCAGGCGTTTGCCGATCTCTTCCAGTTCCTGCGGCTCGTCGGCCTGCAGGCCGAGGTGATCGACCCCCGCAGCACGATCACGTTGCGAGATGGCGAAATTGACGCGCGGATCGTCCAGCATCCACTTCGCGTAATCGGGCTTGCGCACCGAGGGCGCGCTACCGAACAGCGTCGAGTAGAAACCGATGCTGGTTTCAAGGTCGGTGACATTGACGTGGACATGGAAGCGTTTCATGGCTTGCTACTCCGAGAGTTGGTTTTGCGGCTGGAGCTCGCGCAAGTGCCAGCCGGCGCACATGCGCCGAGGTCACCTGCACAACAGTTTTCGCTGAGAAAGCCCAGCAGCGCATTCATTTGCACGTAGTCGGCGCGGCAGCGGATGACGCGCCCTTCGCGCTCGTCGCGTACCAGCCCGGCCCGGCGCAGCACGTTCAAGTGGCTGGTGAGGGTGGGAGCTGGCACCTTCAGGCGTCGACTGATTTCGCCGACGGCCAACCCTTCGCTACCGGCCTGAACGAGCAAACGGTAGGCTGCAAGGCGACTGGCCTGGGCCAGTGCGCTCAGTGCCTGGATGGCCGTACTGGGTTTCATAGTTTCACAACTATAAAAGTGTTTTGGAGCATGTCAAGTTCGCCCGTTGTGTGGCATTGATGGATACCCAGAGGACTATCGCGAATGGCGGCTTCTGGCCGGGAGGAGCTGATCGCGATTGCTGAACATCCGCAGTGACCTCGCGAATTGATCGGTCCCGACCGATCGGGGCTACCGACCGCGATAACGGGTCAGTACCGCTCGCTCTCATTTGTCCTTACGCCGCTGCCGCCAGCAGCGTCTGCATTGGATATTGCCCGGAGTACCGCCGCACTTGAGCGTGTGGACATGACCGATCATTTACCCGGCAGATGCGCTGCCTGCCGTGCCACACGCATGGCTTCCAGGCGTTGGCGGATCAACGGCATGGCTGCCAGCGTGGCTTTCTCGCCTTGCAGGATCGCCTGGTCCTTGCGGGCAAAATCCAGCGGGCCAATGCCGGCGGTGCTGGGGCGGATGACCACATCGGCACGCGCGGTTTCCTGCGCCGCCAATTGCCGGCCCATGATGGTGATGGACTGCCCGACAATGTTGGCCAGGCCGCTTGGCGTGGTGCCGCTGGGTTGCGCGGAGATGTCCACGGCAATCACGAAGTCGGCCCCCAGCTGGCGCGCGGCGTCCACCGGGATCGGACTGACCACGCCGCCGTCAATGTAGTGCTTGCCGCTGATGGCCACCGGTTCGAACACGCCGGGGATGCTGCTGGAGGCGCGTACCGCCTGCCCCGTATTGCCGCGGACAAACACGGTGCGCGCACCGGTTGCCAACTCGGTGGCTACGGCGGCAAAGGGCAGCTGCATGCGCTCGATGGGCTGTTGATGCACGAGCTGGTTGACGTAGTCCTGCAGTTTCCGGCCCTGCACCAGCCCACCGGAAAACAATCGCACATCGCGAATCCTGGTCTCGTCCAGGGCGAACGCGGTTTCCTGCAACTGGAACGGGTTCATGCCGCTGGCATACAGCGCGCCGACCACGCTGCCGGCACTGGTGCCGGCCACCACATCCACGTGGATGCCGCTGGCTTCCAGCATCTTGATCACGCCGATGTGCGCAAAGCCCTTGGCCGCACCGCCGCCGAGGGCGAGGCCGATTTTCAGTGGCACCGGCGCCACGCTGGGCGTCACGCTCGGCGCGGGTGCTGGTGGTGCGGGCCGGGTGCCGCCAAAGCATGCAGCGAGTGCCAGCGTGGCCAGCAATGGCAACAGATGACGGTTGTGCAAAGGTGACATGTCGGCACAAGGTGAAGGGCGAAATATCCAGTGTAAGGCAAAGCACGACAGCCTCCGGCGAGAACTCACGCCGGCTCGCACGGGAGAGCGCTCTGCCCGGCAACCGCGAGATCACCGGATCGCAGCGCGCGCGAAGCAAGGGATGCGCGAGCGCCGCTACGCACTTGCATCAGCGGAGTCACCCCCCGCGGCCAGGTATCTGCCGTGAGCAAGCTGCTGCCATTGCACCGGCTGTCAACGCCCCGGGCGATCGGCCTCCAGGTGGTAACGCGTGGCAAGGTCCACTTCGTTCCGCGAGCCGAGGAACACGGGCACGCGCTGATGCAGCGCGGACGGCTGGACGTCCATGATGCGCTGCCGCCCCGTGGTCGCCGCGCCGCCGGCCTGCTCGACGATGAACGCCATCGGATTGGCTTCATACATGAGCCGCAGTTTGCCGCCGCGCGCTGCCAGCTTCGCGTCCACCGGGTAATAAAACACGCCGCCGCGGGTCACGATACGATGTACGTCGGCCACCATCGAGCCGACCCAGCGCATGTTGAAATCCTTGTTGCGCGGGCCGCTGGCACCGGCCAGCAACTCGCCGATATAGCGTTGCATCGGCGCCTGCCAGTGGCGCTGGTTGGACATGTTGATGGCGAATTCGGCGGTCTCCCCGGGAATGCGGATATCGCGCCGGCTGAGGATGAAGCTGCCCACTTCGCGCTCCAGCGTGAACTCGTGCGTGCCGTGACCAAACGTGAGCACCAGCACGGTGGCCGGCCCGTACACCACGTAACCGGCCGCCAG
>DAITPL010000003.1:62250-65497 GCA_036833615.1 Rhodanobacter sp. | reverse complement strand
AAGCTCGGCGTTGATGTGGCCGGCGCGACGTTCCTCGATCAGGAACTGGATCAGCGAGACGCGTTTCATGTCGGGTCCATGGCGGCAGTGGATACCCATTGTCCCGATTGCCGGGCCGGTACGCCAACCCCGACACCCGCGCACCAAACGGCATCGGCTACAACCCGGCGGCAACGGTGCTGGCTGTACCATCGACGCCGCTGTTCCGAGCCGCGCCCACTGGTCACCCCGACGGAGCCATTGCCATGACCCAGCCCCCACGCGTCACCTTTTTTCACGCACCGCAAAGCCGTTCCGGTGGTACCCGCGCGTTGTTCGAGGAACTCGGTGTGGAGTACGACCTGCATGTGCTCAACCTGAAAGCCAACGAACAGCGGCAACCGGCCTATCTGGCGATCAACCCGATGGGCAAGGTGCCGGCGATCCGCCACGGCGAGGCCCTGATCACCGAGCAGGCGGCCGTATTCATCTACCTGGCCGACCTGTACCCCGCAGCGAAACTGGCGCCACCCATCGGCGACCCGTTGCGCGGACCGTATCTGCGCTGGATGGTGTTCTACGGCTCATGCTTCGAGCCGGCGGTGGTCGACAAGGCGCAGCAACGCGAACCGGCCGCACCGTCCACGTCGCCCTATGGTGACTACGACACCATGCTGAAGACGCTCACCGACCAGCTGGCGCGCGGCCCGTATTTGCTGGGCGACACGTTCACTGCCGCCGATGTGTTGTGGGGCACCGCGTTGAACTGGACGACGATGTTCAAGCTGGTACCGGAGCTGCCGGTGATCCGTGCGTACATCGACCGTGTGGTTTCGCGCCCGGCCATGCAGCGTGCCGCAGCAGCGGACGCGGCATTGGCGGCCACGCAGGCGGGATAACCGCTGCCGGCGGTCGAAGTGGTTGGCGGGTACACGCCGTTGTGCGTCAGGCGCGGCGCGTGCACACGGCGCTGGTCCTTGGCGACACCGATGGCGCGGTTGCCGCGTCAATTGGCGCGTCGGCGGTCCGTACCTGGTGGGCTTTCCGACGTGGCGAAGCTGACTGCGCCATCACCGCGTGATACGCCGGCCCGATTGCCGCGCAACCGTGCCACGTGGCTGGCTCAGCCTGTTCGCCCCACGCGATGCTGTTCATCGGCAACAGCCTCGGTGATGATGGCGCGGTGTGCCCCGACGATCGTGGGTGCGGCGTCGATCTCGTGCATGGCGTCGGTCCGGAAGTCACTGGAACCGTGTGGCCGTCAACCTAACCCCGGCGCAGCGACGGAACGAATCGGGCCGGAGATCGTGACCGTTGGCATGGGGTTTTTCTGTGTTTGGATGAATCGGATGGGAGCAAAGCGCATGCACAAATCACGAGTGTTGCTGTGGCTGTTGACGTTGACGCTTGCTGGCGGCGTGCTGCCGTTGCATGCAGCACCGGCCGCGGCGACAGACGCCGGCACCAACGCGGACACCCGCTTCGAGCACATTTACACCACCGAGTGGGCATGGCGCACGGAGCGCGCGACGGACGACGCGGCCGCTGAACCGCCGGCCGCCACGGGCCGGCTCGATGATGTGGACGCTGCCTACCAGCAACGCCGTCTGGCGTATTGGCAAGACGTGCTCAAGCAGCTCGACACACTCGACGTGACGCAACTGTCGGCGACGAACCAGGTCAATTACGCCATCTATCGCGCGCAGATCGAAAACCTGGTCGCCGATCAGCGGTTCAAGAACTGGCAGATGCCGTTCAACAGCGACTCCGCGTTCTGGTCGGACATCGGCTACGAGCTGGGCAGCGACAAGCTGCGCACGGCCGACGACTACCGCAAGTACGTTGCTCGCCTGGATCAGATTCCGGCGTATTTCGACCAGCAGATGGCCAACATGCGCGCCGGGTTGGCGCGCGGCTTCAGCGTGCCGCGGGAAGTTCTCACGGGCCGGGACGCCTCCATCGCCGCCGTGGCCGAATTGAAGGATCCGACGCAGAGCAGCTTCTACGCGCCGTTCAAGCAGTTGCCGGCATCGATACCCGCCGAACAGGCGCAGGCCTTGCGCGGCCAGGCGCTGCAACGCATTCGCGACAAGGTGATTCCCGCCTACGCAAAACTGCTGACGTTCTTTCGTCATGATTACGTCCCGCAGGCGCGTACCACGCTGGCCGCCGAGGCGCTGCCCGACGGCAAGGCGTTCTATCGCCAACAGATTCGTGAATACACCACGCTGGATATGAGCCCGGACGAGATCCACCAGACCGGGCTGGACGAGGTAGCGAAAATCCACGCGCAAATGCTCGAGGCCATGCACGAGACCGGTTTCGCCGGCAGCTTCGCCGAGTTCCTGCAATTCCTGCGCACCGATCCACAGTTTTACGCGCGGACGCCCGAGGAGCTGCTGATGCGCAGCGCGCTGGTGGCCAAGCAAGTGGACGGCCAGATGGCCAAATACTTTGGCCATCTGCCGCGCGCGCGTTTCGCCATCAAGCCGGTACCTGCCGACATCGCGCCGTACTACACCTCGGGCCGCGGGGGTGCGGACGTCTATCTGGTCAACACCTACGATCTGCCTTCCAGGCCGCTGTACAACATGCCGGCGCTGACCTTGCACGAGTCCTATCCTGGGCACGCGTTGCAGCTGGAACTGGCCAACGAGCGTCACGACCAGCCGGCGTTCCGGCGTCACAGCTATATCTCGGCCTACGGCGAAGGCTGGGGTCTGTACTCGGAATATCTCGGCAACGAGATGGGTATCTACCACACGCCGTACCAGCGTTTCGGCTACCTGACTTATCAAATGTGGCGCGCGTGCCGCCTGGTGATTGATACCGGCATCCACCACCTGGGCTGGACCCGCCAGCAGTCGATCGACTACCTGACTGCCAACAGCGCGCTGTCGGCGCGCGAGATCGCCAACGAAGTGGACCGCTACATCAGCTGGCCCGGGCAGGCGCTGTCATACGAGCTCGGCTATCTGAAAATCCGCGAGCTGCGCGCAAAAGCTGAGCAGGCACTGGGGACAAAATTCGACATCCGCCATTTCCACGACACCGTGCTGTCCACAGGCTCCGTGCCACTGCCGGTGTTGGCCCAGCGGATCGACCGTTTCATTGCCGAGGGTGGACCGGAACCGGAATATGGCTGTGACTGCGCAAAAGCGGTGAGCGTTTCCCGGGCTGATGCGGGCGGGCGCGTGCCGTGAGTCATGACGCCCCGAGCGCCCCCTCACCCCAGCCCTCTCCCCCGGCTGCGCCAGGGGAGAGGGAG
>DAITPL010000003.1:0-62150 GCA_036833615.1 Rhodanobacter sp. | reverse complement strand
CCCGAGCGCCCCCTCACCCCAGCCCTCTCCCCCGGCTGCGCCAGGGGAGAGGGAGCAACGGCGGCTCTGCCGAGGTGAGCGGGGTTGGGCGGCAGCTCCGCCGGGGAGAGGCGCAGCGGCAGCTCCGCTGAGGTGAAGAGCCGGGAGCCCGGAGCCGACACTCCCTCTCCCCTGGCGCAGCCGGGGGAGAGGGTTGGGGTGAGGGGGCCGCGGGATACCGGGATTGTCGCAACGATGCCTGGCCCGTACTGCAAATATGCAGTATTATTGAGGCGTACTTTATAGAGAGAGTCATCTGCCATGACTGCTCAGACCCGTATCGCCGAAGTCTTGCCTCGTTACGCGGAGCCGGTCGACACGCTGGCCGCGCCGGCGCTGCGCAGCTTCTTCCGCCTTGCCGAGTACTGGAAACTGCGCATTGGCGAACAGCGCAAGCTGCTCGGCGATCCACCCGAGTCCACGTTCTACAAGTGGAAACGGCAGCAGGAGGGCAGTCTCAGCCGCGACACGATCGAGCGGATCAGCTACCTGCTGGGCATCTGGAAGTCGCTGCAGATCCTGTTTCCCGACCCGGCCCAAGCCGACGCATGGCTGCGCCGGCCCAACCAGGCGGCGTTGTTCGGTGGTGATTCGGCGCTGCAACGGATGCTGTCGGGCAACGTGGCCGACCTGTATGTGGTGCGCCAGTATCTGGACGCGCAGCGCGGTTGAGCGCAGTGGGCACAAGGTCGCGGCTGGCGAGACGACCGCAACCCACGCTCGACCTGCCCCCAACGCTGATCCCGCCTGCCTGATCCACCTGCCACGAATTTCCGATGTCGTTCCCGTTGCCGCCCGTCAAACGCATCCGCTGGAGCCGTGCCTGGCGCATCGTGCCCAGCCGCTTCCCGCCGATCGGCGTGTACGACCGCATCGCCGATCCGGTCGATCTGGAAGCGTTGTTCGCGATCGAGGCACTAACCAATCCGCGCCTGCGCGAGGAGGCTGGCGCCTTGCAACTGGTGCCACCGGAGCACCGTCTCAGCGGGCCGGGAGCCTCCCCGGTGATGGCCGCGTTCACCCATCTCAATCCGCAGGGCAGCCGCTTTTCCGACGGCAGCTGGGGCGTGTTCTATGCCGCGCACGACATCGGCACCGCGGTGGAAGAAACCGTGTATCACCGTGAGCAATTTCTCGCTGCCACTGCCGAAGCGGCTTGCGACCTCGAGATGCGCTGCTACCGCACCAGCGTGGACAGCAAGCTGTATGACATTCGTGGCGGTTGGCCCAGCGCGCACGACCCGGACAGTTACGTCGCCAGCGTGGCGCTGGCACGGGAACTGCGCGCGCTCGATGCCAATGGCATCGTCTACGACAGCGCCCGCCATCGCGGCGGCGAGTGCCTCGCGGCGTTTTATCCGGACGTGGTCGCTCCCTGCGTGCAGGCACAGCACCTGATTTATCGCTGGGATGGCCAGCGCATCGCCCAAGTGCTGGAAGTGAGCGAGTTGCAGCGCGGCTGACCGCCTTTCCGGCGGGAGCCAGCCTCTTTGCGGATGCTGGACAATTCCCGCATCGTGGCGCGGCGTCAGGTGTCGGCGTCGGTGGCCCAGCCCTCGCCAGTGCCCCGGGTGAACACGTGGTCATCGGGCAACACGCTGCGCGCGGCACGTGCCGGCTGTGGTGCGAGTTTCGCGTAGATTGGCGTGAAGTCGGGCCTGGTCGCCGCAAACAATTGCTCGAAGCTGTCGATCACGAAGTAGGTTTGCTGATAGGTGTCGATGCGATAGCGCGTGTTCATGACGCGCTCGAGGTTGAAGCCGATGCGGTTTGGCGCGGGCGAGTCCAGGCAATAAATGGATTCCCCCTTGGAGCTGACGATACCGGCACCGTAGATGCGCATGCCCTCGTCCGTGTGGATCAGGCCAAACTCCACGGTGTACCAGTACAGGCGTGTCAGGTTCACCAGCGCTTCGGGACCAATCGCGAACGCCTTCATGCCACCGCGCCCGTAGGCCTGCATGTAATCGGCAAACACCGGATTGAGCAGCAACGGCACGTGGCCGAACATGTCATGAAACAAATCCGGCTCGCTCAGGTAATCGAGCTGGTCGGGTTTGCGAATCCACCAGGTGACCGGAAAGCGTCGATGCGCCAGGTGGTCAAAAAATACGTTGTCCGGCAGCAAGCCTTCAACGCCGACCAGTTCCCAGCCGGTGGCCTTGGCCAGCACCTTGTTCAATTCCGAAAACTTCGGGATACCGCCGGCGCCCAGGCCGAAGCGCTCCACTCCATCAAGAAACTCGCGGCAGGCGCGCCCCGGCAGCAGTTCGCGCTGGCGCTTGAACAACGTGTCCCACACCGCATGTTCGCCGGGTGTGTAGTCCGCCCACGGTTGCTCGACTACACCGGTGGCGTATACCGGCACGTAGCCAAGATCGGTGTGTTGGTGTTCGACCTTGCGGGGGTTAGCCATGACGCCGCTCCAATGCCATACAGGTGCCTGACCAGCATACGGCGGATGCCGCGCACGAAAGTTGCGTTGTCGTGACGGGTAACGGCGCGCTTGCACTATCATTGTCGCAATTCATTCATTGCCCGCGGTTTCTTGCGTATGACATCGCTTGATCGCACAGACCTGCGCATGTTGGCCATCTTGCAGACCGAGGGCCGCGTGACCAATGCGGACCTCGCCGAGCGTGTCAGCCTGTCGCCATCCGCGTGTCTGCGGCGCCTGCAGCGCCTGGAAGCGGACCAGGTGATCCTGGGTTACGCCGCACGCATCGACCCACAGGCGGTCGGCCTCGGCCTGCAGGCATTCGTGCGGGTGCAGCTGGGCAAGCACGAGAGCACGGCGGTGGAAGCGTTCGCGCAGCAGGTGAACGGGTGGGACGAAGTGACCGCTTGTCATGCCCTGACCGGCGACATGGATTATCTGCTGCATGTCTACGTGGCCGACCTGCAGGATTTTTCGCGCTTTCTGCTGGAGCACCTGTTGAACGCCGCGGGTGTCGCCGATGTCAACTCCAGCTTCGTGCTGCGCACGGTCAAGCCACCCGGTTCACTGCCGCTGACGCGCCTGCCCGTTCGCGGTGGCGCTGACTGACGCTAAACTGCCTGACTGATGGCTATCGATTCGACGACTGTACTCGAGCGTGATCCGTGGCGCCCGCTGCGCTATGTGTGGCGGGTGCCGCTGCTGATGCTGCATATCATGCTGGGCATCGGGCTGTGCGTGCTGGTGCTGAATCCGAACCGTGGCGCGATCATGCGTGACGGCCGCGAGCCGTTGCCGCATCGGCTGGAACGGGTCTGGGCCCGCTGGTTGCTGGCGATTTTCGGTTTGCGCGCGCGGCGTTTCGGTCAACCGTTGGCCGATCCGGCGTTGTTTGTCGCCAACCACACCTCCTGGCTGGATATTGTATTGATGCACAGCCAGCGCGCCGTGTGCTTTGTGGCCAAGGCGGAGATCGCGCATTGGCCGCTGGTGGGCTGGATGGCCGCCAGTGGCGGCACGATATTCCATCGGCGCGGCAACAATCATTCACTGGCGCTGGTGATGCAGACGATGGTCGAGCGCATGCGCGCGGGCCGTTCGGTCGCGGTGTTTCCCGAAGGCGGCACCAGCCACGACGGCGTGCCACGGGTATTCCATGCGCGCATCTTCCAGACGGCACTGGACGCCGAGGTCGCGGTGCAACCAGTGGCGCTGCGTTTTGCCCGTGATGGCCGGCGCGTGCTGGAGGGCGGCTTCCGCGAAGGCGAAAGTTTCATGGCCAATCTCGTGCGCCTGCTGGGTGCCGCGCCGATGGATGTCGAGGTGCACTTCCTCAAGGTGGTGCCGGCCAGCCCGGACGCCCGGCGGCACATGGCCGAGGCGGCGCGCGCGCGCATCGCCATGGCGCTGGAGGTGGACACGTCACCGGCTGCCGCCAGTACATGAAGCTGCCGCGTGGCGCGGATTTTCGCCCACCGTGGCCGCTGCGCAGCGGCCATATCCAGACCATGTTGTCGTCCAGCGGCATACGCCGTTTTCTGTTGCCACGGTCGGCCAGGACCGTGCTGCAGGATGCGCAGGCCGTCGTGGTCGATGGCGGTGCCGGGGTACGCCTCACTGGCGCCTATACCGCGCAGCGAACCGCGTCGCGGTCGCGCGGCCTGGCGGTATTGTTTCACGGCTGGGAAGGCAGCATCGACTCGACCTACGTGTTGCAGACCGGCAGTCGCCTGCTCGCCGACGGCTGGGATGTGTTTCGCCTCAACTTCCGCGATCACGGCGACAGCTACCCGCTGAATGAGGCGCTGTTCCATTCCTGCCGCATCGACGAGGTCGTGCAGGCCATGGTCGACATTGCCCGGCGCTGGCCGGCGCGGCCGATGTGCCTGGCCGGCTTCTCCCTGGGCGGCAACTTTGCGCTGCGCGTGGCACTGCAGACTTCGCGCGTGGGCATTCCGCTGAGCTACGTGCTGGCGGTGTGCCCGATCATCGATCCGAGCGCGGGCCTGTATGCGCTGGAAAAGGGTTCCTCGTGGTTGTACCAGGCGTACTTCATGCACAAATGGCGGCGCTCGCTGCAAGCCAAGCAGAAGGCGTTTCCCGAGCACCATTATTTCGAGATGGCCGAGCTGCGCAAGGATTTGCGCGGCCTGACGGCGGCCATGGTGCTGCGTCACACCGATTTCAAATCCTTGCAGCAGTATCTGGACGGCTATTCGGTGGCCGGCGCCACGTTGCAGGCGTTGCAGATTCCGGCCTGCATCCTTACCGCGCGCGATGATCCGGTCATCCCGGTCAGCGGTTTCCATGCGCTGCAGTTGCCGCCGGGTGTCGAGCTGGACGTCGCGCCCTGGGGCGGCCACTGCGGTTTCATCCGCGACTACGGCATGACCAGTTTTACCGACGACTACATTGCCGAACGCTTCAACGCGGTGGCCGCTGGCAGCATCCAGCCGCTCGCCGCCGGTCAACTGTCCCGATAATCCCCCAAGGCCAGTTGCAGCAGGTTCTTCATTTCCTCCCGCAGCGGCAGTGGCGCGACGATCTCTGCATCCGGGCCGTACTTGAGTACATCCATCAGCAATTCGCGGGATTTTGCATACGGGACTTTCAGCTCGTAGCGACCATCGGCCAGCCATTCGCCTTTCTGCTGCGAATGCCAATGCTCGTCGGCCACCCAGCGCGCCGCGTGGGCAGAGAAGCGGATCGTCGCCCAGGCCTTGGGCACGCCGGAAAAAATGCCGTAGCTGGAAGCCAGCATTGCATTGAGGTCGGCTTCGGGCACATCGATGGCGGGCGTTTCCTGCGCCCGCGGATCGGCGATGCGATCGACGGCGAAACTGCGCAAGGCCTCGCGATCATGGTCCCAGACATCCAGATACCAGTTGTCGCGGTAATGCGTCAGCCGCTGCGGTGATACGCGGCGGTGGCTGTCGGCATTGGTCGTGCGCGCGCGGTAGCTGAAACGCAGTTGCCGCCGCTCCAGCACCGCACCGGCAACCATGCGGAATACTTGCTGGTCGAGCTTGCGCTCACCCCAGGTGACCACGCGGATGCGCTCGATCGGCAGCGCCTTGCCGCTGCCCCGATCGGACAGCAAGCCTTCGATGCGCGACTTGAATGGCGCCAGTGCTCCAGCCAGCACCCCCGGGCCGGAGCGACTGATCAGCTCGTTCAGCGCCAGCAGCGCAGCCAGTTCATCGGAAGTCAGCCACAAGCCGGGCAGCTCGAAACGCTCGCCTTCGCCCGGCACGTAGTGAAACGCCGCCGACTCGGTACCGGCCCCTTCCACCGGTGCCCCCAGGGCATCTCGCAGAAACGCGATATCGCGATACAGCGTGGCGCGCGAACACTCCAGTTCACTGAGCAGGCGCGCCAACGGCACCGGATAGCGCGCGGCCTTCAGCAGGCGATGCAGGGTGAGTATGCGTTCGTAGCGGTCCATGGGCCTGGCCGATGCACGGAGTCCCGGCCATTGTGCGGCAAGTGCGCCCTGAATGGCGCTTCAGGTCAGGCCATAACTCGCCAGCAACGCTTCGGGCTGCGGCTTGCGCCCGCGAAACGCGACGAAACTCTCCAGGGCCGGACGGCTCGCGCCCACTGCCAGAAATTCGCGCCGGAAGCGCTCGCCAGTGGTGCGGTCGATCACGCCGTGCTCGGCAAACGCCGCAAACACGTCGGCGCTGAGCAACTCCGCCCACAGGTAGCTGTAATAACCGGCGGCATACCCACCGGCAAAGATATGGCTGAATCCCTGCGGGAAGCGCTGCCACGCCGGCGGATACAGCACCGCGACCTGCTGGCGCACTTCCTCCAGCACCGCCAGCGGGCGTGCACCCCGCTCCGGGTCATATTCCAGGTGCAACCGGAAATCGAACAGCGCGAACTCGAGCTGACGCACCAGCAACATGCCGGCATGGAAATGCCGCGCGGCAAGCATGCGCTGGAACAACTCCTCCGGCAGCGGCGCACCGGTATCGACATGCCGCGCAAACAAATCCAGCGCCTGCCGGTTCCAGGCAAAGTTTTCCATGAACTGGCTGGGCAGCTCCACCGCATCCCACTCCACGCCATCGATACCGCCGATGGACGGCAAGGTGATCCCGGTCAGCAAGTGATGCAGGCCATGCCCGAACTCGTGAAACAGCGTCTGCACGTCGTCGTGGCTGAGCAAGGCGGGCTTGTCCGCGGACGGCGGGGCAAAGTTGCAGGTGATGAACGCCACCGGCAGCTGCTCGCGCGGGCCATCGACAAAGCGCGCACGACAGACGTCCATCCATGCCCCGCCCCGCTTGCCGTTGCGCGCATACAGATCCAGATACGCGCCGGCAAACACGCGGCCTGCGGCATCCAGCAGGTCGACGTAGCGCACGTCCGGATGCCAGACGTCGACATCTTCGCGTGCGGCCACGGTGATGCCGTACAACTTGCCGGTCAGCGCAAACAAACCGTCGACGACGGCCGGCAACGGGAAATACGCCTTGAGCTGTTCCTCATCCAGCGTGTACTCGCGTTGGCGCAATTTCTCGGCGGCATAGGCGATGTCCCAGGGTTCCAGATTGTCGAGCTGCAACTCGGTACGCGCGAATTCGCGCAGCGCGGCCAACTCGCGTTGCGCCACCGGGCGGGCGCGCTCGGTCAGATCATGCAGAAATCCCAGCACATCGGCCGGCGAAGTGGCCATCTTCGTCGCCAGGGATTCCTCCGCGGCATTGGCAAAGCCGAGCAGTTGGGCGGCTTCATGGCGCAAGGCCATGATTTGTTCGATGCGCGCGCTGTTGTCGTATTTGCCCGCATTCGGCCCCTGGTCGGAGGCGCGGGTTTGATAGGCCCAATACACGCGCTCGCGCAAGCCGCGGTTGTCGGCATAAGTGAGGACCGCCCGCACACTGGGCTGTTTGAGGGTGACCAGATAGCCCGGCAGATCCTGGTCCTGCGCATATTGGCGCAACACGCTGCGACCGGATTCCGGGATGCCGGCCACATCGCGCTCGTCGGTGATGTGTTCGCGCCACGCCTCGCTGGCGTCCAGCACGGCATTGGAAAACTCGGTGGACAAGCGCGACAACTCCACGCCAATCTCCCGGAACCGCGAACGTGCCGGTTCCTCCAGCGCCACGCCGGAAAGTTTGAAATCGCGCAGGGCATGCTCGACCAGGGCGCGTTCGGGGCGCGGCAACGTCGTGAAGTCCGGCGCCTCGGCCAGGGCCTTTACCACCGCGTACAACTCCCGGTTCTGGCCCAGTTCGATCGCATGCTCGGTCAACTGCTCTTCGGCCGGGCCGTACACCTCGCGCAACGCCGCACTGTCGGCCACGGCGTGCAGGTGCGTGATTGGCGCCCAGGCGCCAGCCAGACGTTGCTCCAGCCGTTCCTGGGTCAACATCACCCCGGCGAAATCACGCGGTCCGTCGGCCGCGGTCAGGCGCGTGATGGCCGCCCGGTAGTCTGCCAGTACGGCACTGATCGCCGGCGCGACATGTTCGGGACCAATGCGGGAAAACGCCGGCAACGCCGAATCGGCGAGCAGCGGATTGTTGTCGCTCATGCAGCCTCCTGTTCGTGGCCGCCAGCGTGGCGACCACGCCAAGCAAAATCAAGCCATGCGCTGGTTCGGCGCGCAAGCGCTGCGTGCCCGTGCACGATGCAACCATCGCGAAGTTCCCGGCCGACCGCGTGTCGCACCGCGCGCGGCTATCATGCGCGCATGAGTTCCCTGCGCAGTTACCACGGAAAGACGCCACAGCTCGGTCAGCGCGTTTACGTCGACCCGGCGGCGACGGTGATCGGCGCGGTTGAGCTGGGCGACGATGTGTCCATCTGGCCAGGAGCCGTGCTGCGCGGTGACGTGCACCGCATCCAGGTGGGCGCGCGCAGCAATATCCAGGATGGCGCGATCGTGCACGTCACCCACGATGGTCCGTATTCGCCGGGTGGATGCCCGTGCGTGATCGGCATGGGCGTCACCATCGGCCACGGCGCCGTGGTGCACGCGTGCACGCTCGGCGACGGCTGCCTGATCGGCATGCACGCCACCGTGCTCGACGGTGCCGTGATCGGTGCATACGGTTTCGTCGGTGCGGGCAGTCTGCTTGCGCCGGGCAAGGTCGTCGGTGCCGGCGAGCTGTGGGTTGGCAGCCCGGCGCGCTTCGTGCGCAAGCTCAGCGACCGGCAGATCGAGCAACTGCAATATTCCGCCAGCCACTATGTGCGACTGAAGGATGAGTACCTGGCCGCAGCGTGACGCCGCCACCAAGACAGCAGCGCCGGTGCCGGCAGCGTTATCCACTACGCCTCAGGCTGTATCTGCACGCAACCGCTGGTAAACCGGCTCGGTAGCCGGCCGTTGGCCATGCCACAACAAGAACGCGTCGGCCGCCGTTTCCACCAGCATGCCCAGACCATCGCACGCGCGCTGCGCCCCGGCGGCCCGCGCCCAGGCCAGAAAACCAACAGCCGCCGCGCCATATGACAGGTCGTAACACCGCGTCCGTGCCCCAACCAGCGAACCTGGCAGTTGCAACGTCTTCCCCAGCACGCCAGCCGAGGTGGCGTTGACGATCAGCTCGAAACTGCCCGCGTCTGCCAGTCGATTCCAGTCGAGCGCCTGCGCCCGCGACGGATCGCCAATCGCCGCCACCAATTGCCCGGCTTTGCGCGCCGAGCGGTTGGCGATCACCAAGGACTGCACACCGGCATCCAGCAGGCTCCACGCCACGCCGCGGGCGGCGCCGCCGGCGCCCAGCAGCAACGCGCCATGGCCACGCAGATCCACGCCGTGGCGTGCAGTGATATCCCGCACCAGACCGTCGCCATCCGTGTTGTGCGCGGCAAGCTGGCCATCCGGCAACCGGGTGAGCACGTTGGCAGTACCGACGCGCGCGGCGGCCGCGCTGTGTTCCGCCGCCAGCACATACGCCGCCGCCTTGTGCGGCAGCGTGACATTGGCGCCCGTGCCGCCGTCGGCAAAAAAATCCTGCACGGCGGCGGCAAACTCATCCGGCGCCGCATCGATGGCACGAAAGTCCAGCGTGATACCGCATTGCCGCGCAAACGCCTGATGGATGCGCGGCGACAAGCTGTGCGCAATGGGATGGCCAAATACGGCAAATCGAGCGATTGCCAAAAGACTGTGCCCTGCTGAGTGAGTCACCGGCGAACTCAAGGCAGTTTACAAGACGTGCCGCAGCGGGGATCCCCTTCAGCCCAGGCGGCCATGGACGTTACCCGCCGGCGCCGGCGGGCTTCGGCGCGCCCGAAAGATTGTCGCAGTCGATGAGACCTGCCCCCTGCACAGTGCAGGCACTACCTCGTCAGGACCCCAACCCATGCATCGGCCCGCCAACCCATCCCATTTGCGTTATCGCCAGCACGTGCTCGGCGGCGTACTGCTGTGGCTGCTCAGTGGCAGCGCAATGTTGCTCACCGGACTGGTGCCGGCGTACTTCGCCGCGCTCGGCTGGAGCCTGGCGTTCTGGCTGGTGCTGGCGCCGCTGACCATGCTGCTGGTGCTGGAACCGGGCCTGCCGCGGCAGCTGCTGGCGCGCTGGCTGTCACCCCGGCGCGCCGGTCGCGCCATGCACTGGAACTGAGGTCGCCGTGCGCCGTACGACGTCAACGAACCGCAGCCGCGGTCGCCGACTCAGCTGGCAAGACCTTGCCGTTTGCGCTCCATCCGCCGCAAAAATTCCTGCATGACCTGCAGGTACAACTTGTCGCCGAGGTAGCCATCCTCGACCCCCGAATCAATCGACGGGTTGTCGTTCACCTCGATCACCACCGGCTTGTCCCCGACCTGTTTCAGATCGACGCCATACAGGCCATTGCCGATCAGCGCGGTCGCCTTCAAGGCCAGTTTCACCACTTCCGCCGGCGCTTGGCTGACGGCCACGCTCTCAAAGCCGCCCGTCTTGTCCGCGCCCTTCGCCCCGTGGTTGTAGATCTGCCAGTGGCCGCGTGACATGAAATATTTGCAGGCGTACAGCGGCTGGCGGTTGAGCACCCCAATGCGCCAATCGAACTTCGTATAGACGTACTCCTGCGCCAACAGCAAGGCACTGTGCTGGAACAATCCGCTGGCCGCCTGCTCCAGCGCTTCCGCACTCTCCACCTTCACCACGCCGCGTGAGAACGAGCCATCCGGAATCTTCAGCACCAGCGGAAAGCCGAGCCGGTCCACCACCTCGCGCATGCCCCTGGCATCATCGCGATACAGGATTTCCGTGCGCGGCACCGCCAGCTTGTGCGACACCATCAGGTCGTTGAGGAAAATCTTGTTGGTACACCGCAGGATGGAGCTGGGGTCATCGATCACCACCATGTTTTCCTTCTCCGCGCGATGCGCAAAGCGGTAGGTGTGATTGTCTGACGCGGTGGTTTCACGGATGAACAAGCCGTCGTATTCGGCGAGGCGCTGATAATCATTCTTGCCGATCGGATCGACCTCGATACCCAGCTGGCGACCGGCACCGATGAAGCCCTTCAGCGCCTTCTTGTCCGATGGCGGCAGCACCTCCGCCGGGTCCACCAGCATCGCCAGGTCGTAGCGATACAGCTTGCGCGCGCGCGGCTTGCGCCACAGTTTCTTTGAAAAGCGATCCAGGCCGGCGGCAAACGCATCCTCCTGCGCGTCGTCCAGCGTGTGCAGGCCGACCGGTTTGATCGACGCTACCTGCCACACCCGATCACGCTCAAACTCGATGCGCAGCAGCGGACAGGGAAATGATTCGAACACCTGCCGCGCCAAGTCCTGCAGCGCCGGGTACGCGGTCTCGCCAAAATAGACAAGGATGCCGAAATCCGTCGTGTCACGGCCGCCAGCGGGCAGGAAGTGCGTAAGCTTCTGGTTGAGGTCGTCGATGTCCACGCCGTACAGCGAGCGGCGCCGCAGATCATTCACCGTGCGCACCGATGGCATCACCTTGTGCCCACGCGCCTCGGCCAACAGCGAGACGTAATAGCCCGCGCCAAGATATTTGTAGCTGCGACACAGGTTCAACACATGCGTGCGTTCGTCATCATGCCGGACTGGCATGCGCAGATAATCCATCGCGCCCATGACATCGGCCGACGGATAGTACGAACCCCAATCCGACGCCTTCTCGACCACAATGACCAAACGGGTCATGACACCACTCAATACCGGGGGGACTGCCCTGCGCAACCAGGGTGCGCGGACTCGAGGCGCGCAGTTTGGCACACGTCTCATGCGGTACAAGGTCGTGCGCTGAAGCAAGCATAAACGCCCGTCGCGCGAACCGGGACAGCGCGCCGCCTGCCGCGCGGGCAACGCGGGCGACCGCCACCAGGCGCTACCATCCCATGCACAGACTGCTAAAATCCGCGAGTGTCCACCACCATTCCCAACACCCGCACCCCGACGCGCATCATTGCGCGCCGGGAGCCGCAGCGCAGCGCGCAAGTTCCGGCGCAGCATGACGGCGTGCATGTGCGCCGCGGCGAAAACACTGACCTCAACGAGCTGGTGTTGCTCGAGGAACGTACATTCGACAGCGACCGCCTCAGCCGCGCGCAGTATCGCCGTCATCTGGACAGTGATTCCGCGCAGATCCTGGTCGCCAGCGCCAGCCACAACCATTTCCTCGGCGCCGCCGTATTGTTTTTCCGCAAGCACAGCAAGCTGGCGCGGGTGTACTCCCTGGCCACGCAGCCGCAGGCGCGCGGGCAAGGCGTGGGTACGGCGTTGCTGGATGCCGCCGAGCACGCCGCGCGCCGCCGCGGTTGCCAGGCCCTGCGGCTGGAAGTACAAGTCGACAACGCGCGGGCGATTCGCCTGTACGAACACATCGGTTACGTGCGCATCGGTCGCTACACGCACTTTTACCAGGACGGCACCGACGCCTGGCGCTACGAGAAAGTGCTCGGCTAGCCGCCGCCGTCACCGCACACGACGACGGCGGCAAGCAACGGCCTGGGCGCGCCTTCGCCCGGCCCGGCGAAGCGCGGGTTCGCACAGCGTCACCACCGGCCCGGTCGCGGCTGCGCCGGCGCGGCTTCCCGCGCTGGCCGAGTGCCGGACTCAGCCCCCCAGCGGCTGGCCAATGCGCTGCTCGGTCGCATCATCCGGCCGCGCGACCAGTGCCCCGGTGCGCATCAGGCTGACGGTGTAATGGCCCTGGTCGACCAAGGGCAAAAACGTGCCGCTGCCATACAACGTGTCCACGGCCGGCACCCACTGTGGATGGCGCCGCTGCAAATCGAGCACGTCGAAGGCGCCAGCCGCGCGAAAATCGATCACGGTGCGCGGCGCGCCCGCTTCCTGCTGCGCGTCGTCATAACGACCAGACAGGCGATCCAGCCGGTACAGCGGTGGCACGCCAGCGAGCAGCACCGGCAACTTCCACTTCAGCACGACCGCCTCCACGCGCCAGGCGTCGCCGGCCACGATTTCGCGGCGCGTGGCACCATCGGGCCAGGTCAAGACCAGTGCCCAGCGCTGCGGCGAGAGAATGTGCGCGTCGATCTCCACGACCGGCGCTTCGTCGCCGAGCAAGCGATAACCCCGCAGCGCAAACCCCGCACCGATCAGCACCACGCCAAACGTAAAACACGCAACAAAAACCAGCGCATGCGCACTTGCCGCCAGTGCCCGCTCGTTGCGCATCCGCTGCCGCGCACGCACGAGCTGCACCAGTGCGGCCAACAGGAAAACCCCGGCCAGCACCAGCAAAATCGTGGTCGGCATGCGCAGTACGGTGCTCCAGTCCATCACCAGTCCTTCAACGCGCGGCGCGCGATGTTCACGCATGATAGCGAGCCGCGGCGGCGCTGGCGCCGCGTGGGGTAACGCCACGCCGCTATACTGCGGCGTGTCCGCGCGCACTCACATGCGCGCCACCGGTTACCGCGCCTGAAGGAATGCACTGCCATGCGTCGACCCATGCTGTTGTTGCTGGCTCTGACCACTGCCACGCTGGCGGGCTGCGGCAACAAGGGACCATTGCAGTTGCCCGCGACGCGCCCGGTATCCAGCACGCCGGCGGCAACGCCAGCAGCGCCGGCGGCAGCCACCACGACGCCGGCACCGCCCAGCGCGCAGCACTGAACACCGCGCGACCGCTCACCATGCCCACCTTGCGCTTCTCGAAAATGCACGGCAGCGGCAACGACTTTGTCGTGCTGGACTGTCGCCAGCAACCGATGGCGCTGGACCCTGCGCAAATTCGGGCGCTGGGCAATCGACACACCGGCGTCGGCTTTGATCAGCTCATCAGCATCGAACCGGCCCCCGACGCCACCTGTGCCTTCGCCTACGGCATCTGGAACACCGACGGCACGCGTGCCGGGCAATGCGGCAACGGCGTGCGTTGCGTCGCCGCCTGGTTGCACCGCGCCGGGGCGCTGGCGCTGGGCGCCACGGTGAACCTGGCCAGTCCGTCGGGAACGGTGACCGTGCGCCTGCTCGGCACACATGAAGTCACCGTCGACATGGGCGCGCCGATCTTTACTCCGGCGCACATCCCGTTTCTGGCCGACGCCATGGCGCCGCATTACCCCATCGACGTTGGCGGCGAAACGTTGATGATTGGCGCGGTGTCGATGGGCAATCCGCATGCCGTGCTCCACGTCGACGCTCTCGCCGACCCGCGCCTGGAAGCACTGGGCCCGTTGCTGTCCGCCCACCCGCGCTTTCCGCAATACAGCAACGCCGGCTTCGTGCAAATCGTGGATCGCGGCCATGTGCGCCTGCGCGTGCACGAGCGCGGTGCCGGCTGGACGCTGGCCTGCGGCAGCGGCGCGTGTGCCGCCGTGGCCGTGTTGCAGCAACGCGGCGACGTGGACGCGAACGTGCAGGTCGATTTGCCTGGCGGCGCGTTGCAGATCGCCCGGTCCAGCGCCGGGCGACTGTGGATGACCGGGCCGGCGGCATTCGTGTTCGAGGGCGAATGGCCGGTCCCGCCAGCCACGCGCTGACACCGGCAGTTGCCGAGCGCGCGCGTCCATCGCACACTCGCCCCAAGCACCCAATCTGTGGCGCCCATCGTTTCGAGGATCCCCGGCATGACCGCAACCCTGCTTGATGACGCCACCCAGGCTCGCGTCGTTGCCGCGTACCTGAAGAACCACCCGGAGTTCCTCAGCGACTATCCGGAGCTGGCCGCGCGGTTGACCGTGCATCGTCGTGACGGGCCGGTGGCGTCGCTGGCGGTATATCAGTTGCAGAGCCTGCGCGAGAAAAACGCCCAGCTCGAGCGGCGGCTCACCGAACTGGTGGCCATCGCCGCCGAGAACGAAAAGCTGATGGAACGCGTCCACGGGCTGACCGTCGCGCTGTTGCGCGCCAACACCCTGGAAGTGACGGCGCGCAGTATCGTCGCCAAGCTCAGCGCCGATTTCCACACCGAACAAGTTCGCCTGCTGCTGTTCGGCGACGTCGCGCGCTTGCCTCCCGCCGACTGGCTGCTGCAGATTCCCGGGGAAATCGAAGCCGTGCCGGAGTTCGCTGATTTTTTCCGCGCGAACGAACCGGTCTCCGGACGCCTGTCCGCGGACAAGCTGCAGCGCCTGTTTGGCGACAAGGCCGAACAAACCAGATCAGCGGCGATGATGCGCCTGGGCGACTCCGGCATTCTGGCTATCGGCAGCACCGACCCGGACCGCTTCCAGCCCGGCATGGGCACGCTGTTCCTGAAAATGATCGCCGCCACGATCACCGCCGCGCTGGCCCGCTCGCGGGATATTGCCTGACGCCGTGACGCCTGCAGAGCAAGTGGCAGTCTGGCTGACGCGGCTTGCCGATGAGCGTCACGCCTCGCAGCACACGGTGGACGCCTATCGCCGCGATCTGGCCAAACTGCAAGACTTCATGGCCAGGCAACACCTGACCACCTTTGCGGCGCTGGACAGCAATGCGATGCGTGCGTTCATCGCCGCGGAGCATCGTGCCGGACTGGCCCCGACCAGCCTGCAACGTTTGTTGTCCTCGTGCCGCAGCCTGTTCCGTCAACTCAACCGCGAAGGGGTACTGGCTCACGACCCGGCACTTGGCGTACGCGGTCCCAAGATCCACCGCAAGTTGCCCGAAGTGCTGGACGTGGACGAAGCCGGCGCGCTGATGGAGATCGACAGCGGCGGGCCGCTGGCAGTGCGTGACCGCGCGATGCTCGAGCTGTTTTATTCCAGTGGCCTGCGGCTGTCCGAACTGGTGGGCGCGCGCTGGATCGACGTGGACCTGGACGGCGGCGAAATTCGCGTCTTGGGCAAGGGCCGCAAGACCCGCATCGTTCCCGTGGGGCGCTTTGCGGTGGCCGCGCTCCGCGCCCTGGGCGCAGTCGAGGGCATGCAGGCCGACAACCCGATATTCCGCGGGCGCGGCGGCGCACCGATCAATCCCCGCACGGTGCAATTGCGCATGGACAAACTGGCGATGCTGCAAGGGCTGCCCAAACACATCCATCCGCATCTGTTGCGCCACACGTTTGCCAGCCACATGCTGGAATCGTCCGGGGATTTGCGCGCGGTACAGGAATTGCTCGGCCACGCCGACATTGCCACGACGCAAATCTACACACATCTGGATTTCCAGCATCTGGCCAAGGTCTACGACGCCGCGCATCCGCGCGCCAAACGCAAACCCTGAGCGCTGTGGTCGGGTGCGCGTCGCGCGCGCTCACGTCGCGTGAATATGCGCCACATCCGCAGACCAACCCTGCGCGCCCCGCACAACCGGGCTGCAACAACGTACGGGTACGGCGATGACTGCCGGCGAGTGTGGCGGAACCAGGCGGAATGGTGCAGCGGACGGCCGGCGCGCAAACATTGAAGCGCGATTGGACCGACCCCACTTCATCGACTCCAGTCCCGTCGCAGAGTCATCATGGAATCGTTCCACGCCACTACCATCATTTCCGTGCGCCGCAACGGCAAAGTCGTGATTGGCGGCGATGGTCAGGTCACGCTCGGCAACACCGTGGTCAAGGGCAATGCGCGCAAGATCCGGCGCCTGGGCAAGGCTGCCAATGTGCTGGCCGGATTCGCCGGTGCCACCGCCGATGCGTTCACGCTGTTCGAGCTGTTCGAGGCAAAACTGGACAAGCATGGCGGCAACCTTACCCGCGCCGCCGTGGAGATGGCCAAGGAATGGCGCACCGACCGCCGCTACGGCAAATTGGAAGCGATGCTGGCAGTGGCCGACAAGGAAGCGTCATTGCTGATCTCGGGCAATGGCGATGTGCTGGAACCAGAGCACGGCTTGATCGCGATCGGCTCCGGTGGCGGCTTCGCCCAGTCCGCCGCGCTGGCGCTGATGGAAAACACCGACATGGATGCACGCAGCATCGTCGAAAAGGCGCTGCAGATTGCCGGCGACATCTGCATCTACACCAACCACAACGTGTCGATCGAAGAACTCGATGCGGCCGTCAGCGACCCGGCATCCTGACGACGCAGCACGTTGCGCGTGCACCCTGGTTCCGCCCGGCCGACGCGGCCGTCGTTGGCACTTCCTTATCGCTTTGCAGAGACAACCCATGTCTGAATTGACCCCACGTGAAATCGTCAACGAACTGGACCGCTACATCATCGGTCAGCACGACGCCAAGCGTGCCGTGGCCATTGCCTTGCGCAGCCGCTGGCGGCGCATGCAGCTGGAACCGGACATGCGCAATGAAGTAACGCCGAAAAACATCCTCATGATCGGCCCCACTGGCGTGGGCAAGACGGAAATTGCGCGACGCCTGGCGACGCTTGCCCACGCCCCGTTCGTGAAAGTGGAAGCGACCAAGTTCACCGAGGTCGGTTACGTCGGCAAGGACGTGGAATCCATCATCCGCGATCTTGCCGACGTGGCATACAAGCTCACCCGGGAACAGGCGATCAAGCGCGTGCATTCGCTGGCCGAGGACCACGCTGAAGACCGCATCCTCGATGCCTTGCTGCCACGCCGCCAGGCTCCCGCCGACTGGAGCCATGACACATCGACAACCACCACCGAGCACGCCGACACGCGCCAGAAGTTGCGCAAGCAACTGCGCGAAGGCACGCTCGACGAGCGTGAAATCGAGTTGAATTTCGCCACCAACGTTGGCGTGGAGATCATGTCCCCGCCGGGCATGGAGGAGATGGGCTCGCAACTACGCCAGATGTTCCAGAACCTCGGCGGCGGCAAGACGCAACAGCGCAAACTGGCGATCAAGCTGGCACGGCCGCTGCTGATTGACGAGGAAGCGGGCAAACTGCTCAACGACGAAGAACTTCGCGCCCAGGCCATGGAGGCCGCCGAGCAGAACGGCATCGTTTTCATCGACGAAATCGACAAGGTTGCCCAGCGCGGTGATCACGGCCATGCCGGCGTCAGCCGCGAGGGCGTGCAGCGCGACCTGCTGCCGCTGGTGGAAGGCTCGACGGTGTCCACCAAGTACGGTCCGATCAAGACCGATCACATGCTGTTCATCGCCTCGGGGGCATTCTCGCTGGCCAAGCCGTCCGACCTCATTCCCGAGCTGCAAGGGCGATTGCCGATCCGCGTGGAGCTGTTCGCGCTCAGCGTCGACGACTTCAAGCGCATTCTGCGTGAGCCGCACAACGCGTTGACCAAGCAATACGTGGCGCTGCTCGGCACCGAGGGTGTGGAGCTGGAGTTCACCGACTCGGGCATCGACCGCCTGGCCGAGGTGGCGTTCGAGGTCAACGAACGCACCGAGAACATCGGCGCCCGCCGCCTGCACACCGTGATGGAGCGCCTGCTGGAGAAAATCTCTTACGAGGCGGCGGACAAGTCCGGCGAAAAGTACCTCATCGACGCCAAACAGGTGGATATCAGCCTGCAAAGTCTGGTGAAAGACGAAGATCTGAGTCGGTACATCCTGTAATTCGGGCGGCAGGGCGCCAATCTGCTAAAATGCGCGGCGTGAACAACGTTATCGAACTGAAAACCACTGGTCAGCGCGCACAGCTACGGGAAGCCCAGAAGAACCAGACCCTGATCCGGTTGTGGCGCGAAGATCTCGAACACGGCAGCTTTTGCGGCTATGTCGGCGCGGTCGGCCGCGAGTTTTTTCTGCTGTGGGTGGTTGGCGACGGCATCACCTATGACGGCATGTACGTCATGCGCCACCGCGATGTCACCGAGCTGGAAGCACCCGACAAGCACCACGCGTTTTTCGCCAAGGCGTTGGCACTCAAGCACTTGCAGCCGCGCACGCTGCAGGGCTTCCCGCTAGACAGCATCCGCGACGTGATCCAGGCGGCTGGTGCCTTGGCCCCGATCATCGGCGTGCACGTAGACAGCGAGGAAGAGTCCGAGGTGTGCTACATCGGTCGCCTGGTCAGCACCGAGGACGAAGGCTTTTACTTGCAGGAACTCAGCCCCGACGCCGAATGGATGCGCGAAGTGTCGTTTTTCAGCTGGGACGAAGTATCCACCGTGAGCATCGAGGACAGTTACGCACAGTCCTTGCTGGCGGTGGGCGGCCCGGCGCCTGCCCTGGCCGCACCCGGCGACTCCGGCGAACAACGCGCACATTGATCGCCGGGCGCTCGCGCCCATCTGCCGAATAGGCTCATGGCGCACACGCCGCCACACGCCAGCCGGGCCGCGTGACGACCTGACCCTGTGGCTTCAGCGCTGCCCGAACAGGACCCGCCGCGCCGCCTCATCGGTGCGCAGATCGGTCTTGCCCTCGATCGTTTCCCCCAGCGCGTACGCACGCTGCGTCGCCGGGCGCGCGGCAATCCGCTCGAACCAGGCCTTGAGCTGGGGGAATTCCTCCAGCGTCATGCCTTGCGCGGCGTACGGCGCGATCCATGGATATGCCGCCATGTCGGCAATGGTGTAGGCATCAGCCGCGATGAACTGGCGACCATCCAGGCGCCTATCCAGCACGGCATACAGGCGGTGCGTTTCATTGACATACCGCTCGATCGCATACGGGATCTTCGGTTCCGCATAGTTCCGAAAGTGGTGGTTCTGGCCCAGCATCGGCCCCAGTCCACCCACCTGCCAGAACAGCCACTGCATGACCTCCACACGCGCACGCATGTCAGCCGGCAGGAAACGACCGCTCTTCACCGCCAGGTATTCAAGAATCGCGCCCGACTCGAACACGCTGAGGGGATCGCCACCATCTGCCGGCGCGGCGTCCACGATGGCCGGCATCTTGTTGTTCGGGGAGATGGCGAGAAATTCCGGCTGGAACTGGTCACCCCGACCGATGTTGACCGGCTTGACCACGTACGCCAGACCGGTTTCCTCCAGCAACATCGTGATCTTGTGCCCGTTCGGCGTGGGCCAGTAATACAGCTCGATCATGGCGTCTCCTCCGCAACAAAGATTCCGGCACCCGCTTCTTGCGCAGGTCGGCAGTCGGGTGTGGTTGGCGATTCGGCGCGCAGCCGTGACGACCCGGGACAGGCGGCGACCGATCAGCATCGGCGCGCCCTCGCGACTGCAACCGGCGCGAGCGTCGCAGCGGTTAAGCTGCCACGACAGCGCACCACGTAACTATGGCACCCGGAGCAAGGCATGACACGCATTGTTGTCGTCGGCAGCATCAACATGGATCTGGTCACGCAGGCGCCGCGTTTCGTCGAACCCGGTGAAACCATTCTGGGCGATCGGTTCCTTACCATCCCCGGTGGCAAGGGTGCCAACCAGGCCGTGGCCGCAGCGCGGCTTGGCGCGGACGTGGCCCTGGTTGGCGCGCTCGGTCGCGACGCCTTCGGCGACCAGTTGCACGCGGGGCTGACCAGCGAGCACATCGACCTGAGCCACGTGGCGCGTCTCGAGGACGTCGCCAGCGGCACGGCATCCATCACCATCGCTGCCGGCGAAAACCAGATCATCGTGGTGCCGGGGGCGAACGCCCGCGTCACGCCGGCACAGGTCGAAGCCGCGCAAGCGGTGATCACACGCGCCGAGGCCGTGCTGGTACAAATGGAAATTCCGCTGGAAACCGTCGAAGCGACACTGCGCCTGGGTCGCCGCCTTGGCGTGCCGGTGATCCTCAACCCTGCTCCCGCGCAAAAACTGCCCGCAGAATGGCTGCAACTGGCCAGCTATGTCACCCCGAACCAGCATGAACTGGCGCTCCTGCTGGGTGCCGATCCGGCAGAGGATTTTCGCCGCCTGATGCAACGCACCCCATGCCCGGTCGTGCTCACCCAAGGTGACGCCGGCGCCTGGTACCGCGAGCAGGACGCGCCCGTCCACCAACCGGGCTTCCAAGTCGACGTCGTCGACAGTACTGGCGCTGGCGACACTTTCAACGCCGCACTCGCCGTATTCCTGCACGAAGGTCTGCCGGCAGCCGTGCGCAAAGCCTGCGCCGCCGCCGCGTTGTCGGTAGGCAAACTGGGTGCGCAAGCCGGCATGCCCAGGCAACACGAGGTGCTGGCCTTTCTCGCCGGGCGCAACCACTGATTCCAGGCGAACCCGCGGTGCCGCGCACCTGCGACGCCGCCACGCAGCAGTGCTACTTGCCCACGCAGAACGAACTGAAGATGGCACCAAGCAAGTCGTCGCTGCTGTAAACACCGGTGATTTCGCCCAGCGCCTGCTGGGCCTGACGCAGTTCCTCCGCGGCCAGCTCCCCGGCACGGGCCGTACCGAGGTGATCGGCGGCGGCCGCAAGATGCCGGCCAACCTGTTGCAACGCCAGCACATGTCGGCGGCGGGCACTGAACGCGCCTTCGCCGCTGCCGGCGCCCGCCATGCGCTTGAGCACCTCGCGCAATGCATCGAGGCCCGCGCCGGTCTTGACCGAGACCCACAACCAGTGCGCGTGCTCACGCCGGGCGGAGTGGGCAACACCGCCATCGCGATCGATCTTGTTCACCAACACCACCCGTTGCGCGCCAACATCGGGTGGTGCAAACAACTCCTGGTCAGCGCGCGCGTGCTCGGCATCGGTAACCAGCAACGCGACATCCGCGCGTTGCAGTTCACCGTGTGCGCGGCGCACGCCTTCGCGTTCCACTTCATCATCCGTATCGCGCAAGCCGGCGGTATCGGCCAGCTCCAGCGCCACTCCATCCAGACTCAAGCTTTCGCGCAACACGTCGCGCGTCGTACCGGCGGTGGCGTTGACGATGGCGCGGTCGGTGCCGGACAGGGCGTTCAGCAAACTGGATTTCCCGGCGTTGGGGCGCCCGATGATTGCCACGCGCAGGCCGTCGTTGAGACGCAGGCCACGCTGTGCCTCGCGCAACAGCTGGGCCAGCTCTTCACGCACACGGTCAAGCTGTTGCCCGATCACCGGGTCCGCGAGGAAGTCGATTTCCTCTTCCGGAAAATCGATCGCGGCCTCGATGTGCACGCGCAAGGTGATCAGCTCGCGCAACAGCGTGGCGATCTTGTGCGAGAACACGCCTTCCATCGATTGCAACGCCGCGCGCGCACCGGCTTCCGAGCGCGCCGCGATCAGGTCGGCGACCGCTTCGGCCTGGGCCAGATCCAGCTTGCCATTGAGAAACGCGCGCTCGGTGAACTCGCCCGGGCGCGCCAGCCTGGCGCCAAGCTCGCACACGCGGCGCAGCAGCACATCGAGCAGCACCACGCTGCCGTGGCCTTGCAACTCCAGCACATGCTCACCGGTATACGAGGCGGGCGCCGGAAAATGCAACAGCAGTCCGCGATCGATCAGCGCGCCAGCGGCGTCGCGAAAAGCCGCGAAGTGCGCGTGGCGCGGGCTTGGCGTCTCGCCGAGCAGGGCATGGGCGATCGCCGGTACCCGTGGCCCGGATACACGCACGATACCCACGCCAGCAGCGCCAGCGGCGCTGGCAATCGCGGCAATGGTGTCTTCGGCAAGCACGGTCATGGCTGGACTGTAAGCGAACGCGGCCGCAGCCGTCGCCGGCGTGCGACCGCGTGGATCAAGCGCGCGCGAGTCAGGCCGGCTTGGCCGCCACGTCTTCGCGATCGATGTGATGCGTGATCCACCACTGCTGGCCGAGACCGACGATGCCATTCACGGCGTAATACAAACACAAGCCGGCCGGGAAGAAGGCGAACATCACGGTGAACAGCAACGGCATCACCTTCATCATCTTGGCTTGCGTCGGATCCATCCCTGCCGCCACCGGGTTGAGCCACTGCGTGCCCAGCATGACCACGGCGTAGATCACCGGCAGGATGTAAAGCGGATCGGGCGTACTCAGGTCGGGAATCCACAGGAACGCGGCGTGTCGCAGCTCCAGCGAATACTCCAGCACGTAGAACAAACCATAGAACACCGGCATGGTGATCAGCACCGGCAGACAACCACCCATCGGGTTGACCTTTTCCTTCTTGTACAGCTCCATGGTGGCTTGCTGCATTTTCTGCTTGTCGTCACCGTAACGCTCTTTCAGCGCCTTGAGGCGTGGCGCCAACTTGCGCATCCTGGCGCTGGAGCGGTACTGCATGGCTGTCAGCTTCCAGGTCAGCCCCTTGATCAGCAATACCAGCAGGATGATCGCCGCGCCCCAATTGGGCACGATCCGGTGGAAGAACGACAGTACCCCATGCATTGGCACGGCGATGATCTTGAGCATGCCGTAGTCAATGGTCAGGTCCAGCCCCGGCGCGATCGCGTCCAGCTTGCCTTGCACATTCGGACCCACGTAGAGCCGGGCCTGGGCGTCCAGACTCTGTCCCGGCGCCACATGCAACGCCGAGCTCACGGAGCGAATCAGATAGCGCGGCTGCACACTGCCGGCGTCGATCGTCTGGGTGACGTAGTGCGCAGTCTGGTCGGCTGGCGGTATCCACGCGGCAAAGAAGTACAGGCGCAGCATCGCTGCCCAGCCACCCTTGAAGGAGCTGTCCAGCCGATCCTTCGGCTCGCCGAACTCCTTGAATGAAAGCTTCTCGAATTTCTCCCCGGTATACCAGGCTGCCCCCTGGAAGCTGCGCGCTTCCGGATCGATGAAACTTTTCAGCCAGCCGGCCGACTTCGGCGGTTCCACCCGCAGCAACTGTTGATATGCGTTGCCGGTCCAGGTGGTGGCCGTACCGTTGTCGATGTGCTGGTTGAGCCCGATCGCATAACTGCCGCGTTTCAAGCTGTAGGTCTTGGTGACCTTGAGCCCGGCCGCGTCCTGCCAGACCAGATTGACCTTCAGCTCATTCTGGCCCGGCGCCAGCACATAAGATGTGCGGTCGCTGTGGAACAACGCCTGATGATTGGGCTGATCTTCCGGCGGCGTATCGCCACCACTGACCAGACCACTCTGCGCGACGAAATAGGTGGCGCTCGTGGTGTTCAACAACACCGTCGACGGGGGATGCGGCGTCTTGTGGGTTGGTGCCACGGACGGATACGCCAGCAGTTCGGCGCGCACCAGGCTGCCGCCACGCGTATCCAGGGTGAGGTTCAACACGTCGGTGCGGACGGTGATCAGCTGCGTCGGCGGAAGCGCAGCAGTAATGGGCATGGCGGCGTTCGCGACCGGGGCGCTCGCGGCCGGCGTCGAATCGCCGGGGATCGCTGCCGGCACACTATTGTCGGCGGCAGCAGCCGTCGAAGCGCCAGCGGATGCGCCGGAAGCCGCGGTGGTAACGGCCGTCTGTACGGGTGCAACGTAATCCTTCTCCCAGGCAAGAAACAGGAAGTAGGACACCGCCAGCAAGGCGAACATGAGAAACGTGCGCGTTTGATTCATCGCAAAAGCAGATCCAGTGACGCCACGACGTGAAGCCGCGGAAGGGCGGGGGAGCAAGGTCAACGCGCGATTGTGGCGGCCACGTCGACTTGCTTCAATGGCGAACTGCCGCGGATGCACGCGCGGCGTGTACCGCCAGCAACTTTTTCCACAGCTCGTCCAGCTGCGTCAGCAATTGCGGACCGTCTACGCCAGCGGCCTGCTCGCGCGCCATCACCATCAGGTCGACGGCCGGCAACTGCAATCGTGCGCGACGAAACGACTCGCGGACCAGGCGCTTGATGCGATTGCGCTCGACCGCGCGTTTGGATACGCGCTTGGATATGGCCAGTCCGAGACGCGCATGACCCAGTGCATTCGGCGCATAGCGCAAATGAAAACAGCGGCCGCCCAAGCGGCCGCTGCTGGTCCGCAAGGCGGCAAAATCGGCCGGCCGGCGCAGCCGCGCCTCGCGCGGCAGACCGGCTGGTGGTGAAGCCATGATCGGGTTACGGAACGAGGCGCTTGCGACCCTTGGCGCGACGTGCATTGATGACTTTGCGCCCGTCGGCGGTCGCCATGCGAGCACGAAAACCGTGCGTGCGGGCGCGTTTGAGTTTGCTGGGCTGGAAGGTCCGCTTCATGGTTGCTCCGAAGGGAATGGACGTAAAAAGGCTGGGAAGTATGTTGGTTTTTTGTCACCAATGTCAAATTCAGCGCTCACGCAGCGCCGCGCGCCCGCTCGACCCGCGATCGAGACCGCGTATGGCTGCTGTTAGACTAACCTTCCTTCCCGGCGCGCAAGTGCCAAAGCCAGTGGCTGATGAGTATTCATGAGTGAATTGTGGCGGCGCTGTCTTGAACGCCTCGAGGTCGACCTGAGCGGCGAGGAAGTGCACACGTGGCTGATGCCGCTGCAGGCGCGCGGCGACGGCAACGAGTTACAACTGTTTGCGCCCAACCCCTACACGCTCGACACGGTGCGCGAGCGTTACCTGGCCCGGATAGAAGCCGTACTGCAACAGCTCACTGGCCACGCGTGCACGGTGCACCTGGAGGTCGGTTCCAGCGCGCCGCAGCCTGCCAGGATTGCCCACGCTACGGCAGTGGGGCGCAACCACGCCAGCGCGGCACCAGCACCCGCGTTCAACGCCAACCTCGATCCGCATTACACGTTCGAGACTTTTGTCGAGGGCAAATCCAACCAGCTGGGCAAGGCGGCGGCGATACAGGTGGCGACCAACCCGGGGCGCGCCTACAACCCGCTGTTGCTGTACGGCGGCACAGGTCTGGGCAAAACCCACCTCATGCACGCGGCCGGCAACTTGATGCGCGAGCACAACCCCGCTTGCCGGGTGTTGTATCTGCGTTCGGAGCAATTTGTCGGCTCCATGATCGAGGCGCTGCGCGCGAAAAGCATGGATGCCTTCAAGCGCCGGTTCCGTTCGGTCGACGCACTGCTGATCGACGACATCCAGTTCTTTGCCGGCAAGGACACGACCCAGGAAGAATTCTTCCATACCTTCAATGCGTTGTTTGAGTCCAAGCAGCAGATTATCCTGACCTGCGACCGTTACCCCAAGGAAGTGGACAAGCTGGAGCCGCGGCTGAAATCACGCTTGGGTTGGGGTTTGTCGGTGGCCATCGAACCGCCGGATTTTGAGACGCGAGCGGCCATTCTTCTGGCAAAGGCCCACGAAAAGGGCGTTAACGTCGACGAAAACGTAGCGATGTTGTTGGCAAAGCGCATTCGTTCAAACGTTCGCGACCTGGAGGGCGCACTGAACACGTTGGCCGCACGCGCCAATTTCTACGGCAAGGCCATTACTCCAGAGTTTGCGGAAGAAACCCTGCGTGACTTGCTGGCCACGCATGCTCAGGCCGTGACTGTCGGCAACATCCAAAAGATCACAGCCGAATATTTCAACGTGCGCTTGCAGGATTTGCTGTCCAAACGCCGCGTCCGCTCGCTGGCGCGACCTCGGCAAATGGCGATGACGCTGGCCAAGGAGCTGACCGAACACAGTCTGCCGGAAATCGGGGAGGCCTTTGGCGGACGCGACCACACCACGGTGATGCACGCGTGCAAGACCATCCACAAATTGATTGAGACAGACCCCCGCATGCGCCAGGACTTCGAGCAACTCATCCGCACGTTGTCCGGCTGACAAAAGCAAAAATCTGTACATTGGCAGGCAGGGCATAACGCGGCTCCAAGCCTGTGGACAACAGGTGTACAAGTTGGGCCGGCAACTTATCCACAAACCATGCACAGCCAAGCAACCATTTCAAGCTGGCCAAATACACGCGCAACGCATTGATAAACAACGGAAATAAAAGAATCAAGCGATATTCACAAGGCCTACAACAACAGCTACACTCTTTTAAAAGACAGAACAGCAGGTAGAGGGAAGCCAAGTCATGCAGTTCAGCATCCAGCGGGAAGCCTTACTCAAGCCGTTGCAGCAGGTGGTTGGGGTTGTCGAGCGACGTCAGACGTTACCCGTGCTGGCGAATGTTCTTGTCAAGGTTGTGGCGTCGCGACTGTCGCTGACTGCAACTGACCTTGAAGTGGAAATGGTGGCTTGCACGGACGTGGAGAAGCCGGACGATGGCGAGATCACCATTCCCGCACGCAAGCTGTTCGACATCGTGCGTGCCTTGCCCGACGGCGCACCCATCAATCTGAAGCTGAACACCGATCGGGTGGCACTCAGCGCCGGACGCAGTCGTTTTACGCTGACAACGCTGCCAGCAAGCGAATTTCCGACGGTTGACGAGATCGAGCTGGTGGAGAAGGTCAGTTTGCCGGAGGAAGCGCTACGCGATTTGATGGAACGCACAGCCTTCGCCATGGCCAATCAGGACGTCCGGTACTATCTCAACGGCATGCTGCTGGACCTGCAAGAGCACACGCTCCGCTGCGTGGCGACCGATGGCCACCGCCTGGCGCTGAAGGAAACCCAGTTGCAAACCACCGTGACTACGCGTCGGCAGGTCATCATTCCACGCAAAGGTGTCAACGAACTGGTGGGTTTGCTGGAAACCGGCGATGGTTTGGTGGAACTGGAGTTTGGCCGCAATCACCTGCGCGTACGTCGCGGCGATGTCACGTTCACCACCAAGTTGATCGATGGCCGGTTTCCGGATTACGAAGCGGTGATACCGCTTGGTGCTGACAAAAGTGCGACCCTGGACCGCGAAGTGTTGCGCGGCGCCTTGCAGCGTGCGGCCATCTTGTCCAACGAAAAATACCGCGGCGTACGTCTGGAACTGTCGCCGGGCAAGTTGCGCATCGTTGCGCACAATCCGGAACAGGAAGAGGCGGTGGAGGAAGTGGAGGCGGACACCCAGGTGGCCGAACTCGCGGTGGGCTTCAACGTGGGTTATCTGCTGGACGCGCTGGGCGCGCTGCGTGGGGACAAGGCGCGGTTGAGTCTGCGCGATGCCCAGTCCAGCTGCCTGGTGCAGGAACAGGACAACGAACAAGCGCGTCACGTCATCATGCCATTGCGGCTCTGACGTCCCGATGCAGTTTGTCGTGTGCCGGACCGATATTCGACGCCGGGGCGCTCGTGGAGCGTCTCGGCGTTTTTGCGTGCGGGTGGCCCGCACATGAGGTTGGTAACGCTGCGAATCCAGGGTTTGCGTTGCTTGTCGAATGTCGAGTTGCAACTGGACCCCGGAATCAATGTGTTCGTCGGTGCCAACGGTGCCGGCAAAACCAGCGTGCTGGAAGCGGCATTTCTGCTGTCCCATGTGCGCTCGTTTCGAGCTGGTGCCAAGGACGCCTTGCAACAGCGTGGCGCAAGCGAGTTGTCAATCTTCGCGCAGATGCAGTACGTCGACGGACGGACGAGCCGTCTGGGCTTGGGACGCAGCGCGGCACGCTGGGAGGCGAGGGCCGACGGGATGACGGTGCCCTTGGGGCAGTTGGTGCGGGCGTGCGCGGTGGTGTGTTTCGACCCGGGTGCGCACGCCCTGATTGCCGGTGGGGCGGAGGAGCGCCGGCGCTATCTGGACTGGGGCGTGTTCCACGTGGAACACACTTTTCTCACGGCATGGCGTCGTTATCAGCGAGCACTCAAGCAACGGAACAGCCTGCTGCGTTCGGGGACATCATTGGACGAGGCACTGTTTGCGCCGTGGGAAACCGAGCTCGCGCAAACCGCCGCGTTGATCGACCAGCAACGACGAACCTACATCGACCGTCTGACGCCACAGCTGCAGGCGAGCGTTGCCGGGGTGCTGCCGGAACTCGGCAAGTTGGAACTGCGCTACCGGCGGGGATGGGCGGACGAACAAAGCCTGCAGGAGTTGTTGCGTGGCCAGCGCCCCAAGGATCTGGCGCGTGGGCATACCACGCTGGGCGCACACCGCGCTGATTGGTCACTGGCGTTTGAACATGCCCCATTGCGGGAACATCTTTCCCGCGGGCAGGAAAAGCTGACCGCGCTTGCCTGCATGCTGTCGCAGGCACAGCTGTATGCGGCGGATCGCGGCGAGTGGCCGGTGGTTTGTCTGGATGACCTGGCCTCCGAGCTCGACCAGACACATCAAAGGGCGGTCGTGGCGCAGTTGTCAGCCGCGCAGGCACAAGTGCTGCTCAGCGGAACAGAACTGCCGTCGGCGCTGACGAGTATCTCGCCGCGGGTGTTTCACGTGGAACAAGGCGTGCTGGCGCGCCTGCTATAATCAGACAGTTATCTCAATCCGATTTGAATATCCTTTGCCCGGCCCATCCTTGCGCCGCGTCGGGCAGGTTGTCGGCGCCAGGAGTTGGTCTGCAATGAGCGAACCCACCTACGATTCAAGCAACATCAAGGTACTGCATGGCCTGGAAGCGGTGCGCAAGCGCCCCGGCATGTACATCGGCGACACCGATGACGGTACCGGATTGCATCACATGATCTTCGAAGTCGTGGACAACTCCATTGACGAAGCGCTTGCGGGCTATTGCGACCGCGTCACGGTGGTGTTGCATGAGGACGGCTCCTGCAGCGTGGGCGACAACGGGCGGGGAATTCCGGTGGGTATCCATCCGGAGGAGGGGCGGTCCACCGCCGAGGTGGTGATGACGATCCTGCACGCGGGCGGGAAATTTGACGCGAATTCATACAAGGTTTCCGGCGGTTTGCACGGCGTGGGTGTATCGGTGGTCAATGCGCTCAGCGAACATCTGTCGCTGACAATCTGGCGCAATGGCTTTGAACATCTGCAGGAATACAGCCATGGCGAACCACTGTATCCACTGAAGGTCATCGGCCCGTCCAGCCGGCGCGGAACCCTGATCCGGTTCGTGCCCAGCACGGAGACGTTTGGCGGCAACGTCGAGTTTCGCTACGAGGTACTGGTGAAACGCTTGCGCGAACTGGCGTTTCTCAACTCCGGGGTCACCATCGAACTGACCGATGAGCGGGGCGAAGGCCAGCACGAGACCTTTGCCTACGAGGGTGGTATTCGTTCGTTCGTGCAATATCTGGCGAAGTTGAAGACGCCGTTGCACCCCAATGTCATCAGCCTGACCTCGGAGCAGGACGGCATCACGGTCGAAGTTGCGATGCAATGGACTGATTCTTATCAGGAATCCATGTATTGCTTCACCAACAACATTCCGCAGCGCGATGGCGGGTCGCACCTCACGGGTTTTCGCGCGGCACTGACACGCTCGCTGCAGAACTACATCGAAAAAGAAGGTCTGGCCAAGAACGCCAAGGTCGGGCTGTCGGGCGATGACATGCGCGAAGGCATGATTGCCGTGCTGTCAGTCAAGGTGCCGGATCCGAAGTTCTCGTCGCAAACCAAGGACAAACTGGTCTCGTCCGAGGTGAAAACCGTTGTCGAGCAGGTCGTCAACGAAAAGCTCGGCGAGTTTTTGCTGGAACATCCGGCCGAAGCCAGGGCGATCGCCTCCAAGGTGGTGGACGCAGCGCGCGCGCGCGAAGCGGCGCGCAAGGCGCGCGAGATGACGCGACGCAAAGGCGCACTGGACATCGCCGGCCTGCCGGGCAAGCTGGCGGACTGTCAGGAGAAGGATCCCGCACTGTGCGAGCTGTTTCTGGTGGAGGGCGATTCGGCCGGTGGCTCCGCCAAGCAGGGCCGCAATCGCAAGACCCAGGCGGTGCTGCCGTTGAAGGGCAAGATTCTCAACGTGGAGAAGGCGCGTTTCGATCGCATGCTGGCGTCGGCCGAGGTGGGCAACCTGATCACCGCGCTGGGGACCGGTATCGGCAAGGACGAGTACAACCCGGACAAGTTGCGTTACCACCGCATCATCCTGATGACCGATGCCGATGTGGACGGCTCGCACATCCGTACCTTGCTGTTGACGTTTTTCTACCGGCAGATGCCCGAGCTGATCGAGCGTGGGCATATCTACATCGGCTTGCCGCCGCTGTACAAGGTGAAGCAGGGCAAGCAGGAGCTGTACATCAAGGACGACGCCGCGCTGAATGATTACCTCATTTCCAGCGCGGTCGACGGAGCAGCACTGAGTTACCAGCAGGACGCGCCGCCGATCACCGGTCCGGCCCTGGAAAAGCTGTTGCGCGATTATCAGCGCGCACTGGATCAGGTGGGCAAGCTGTCACACCGGTTCGACGCGGTCATGCTGACGGCGTTGCTGGAACACGCACCGCTGGAACAAGAGCTGTGGAGTGACCTTGCGGCCATGCAGGCCTGGCTGCAGGGAGTCACCGCGCGCCTGGCCGCCACTGGTCTGGGCAAGGCGCATTACCGGGTCACGTTGCGCGCGGCGACAGCCGGGCAACCGGCCGGAGTCGAGGTGCTGCGCGAGCAACATGGGCTCAGTCACGCCTGGCTGATGCCGCAGGCGTTCTTTGGCAGTGCCGACTTCCGTCCGATTCTGGCAATCAGTCGGCAACTGCACGCCATGATTCAGCCGGAAGCGGTCGTGCGTCGTGGCAATGCCTCGCGTGGCATCACGGATTTTGTCGGTGCGCGCGACTGGCTGTTGGACGAAGCGAAGAAGGGCCGGAGCATCCAGCGTTTCAAGGGCCTGGGCGAAATGAATCCGGAGCAATTGTGGGAAACCACCGTCAATCCCGACACGCGTCGCATGTTGCAGGTGGGCATCGAGGATGCCCAGGTAGCCGACGAGATATTCTCGATGCTGATGGGCGAGGCAGTTGAGCCGCGACGCGAGTTCATTGAAGCAAATGCGTTGAAGGTGGCCAACCTGGACATCTGAAGCCGATGTGGCGTCGCAGCTTGAGCTTTGCGGCGCCCGACATCTACCCTGCGCGTCTGGTTCGCGCGGTTCGGGCCTCGATTTTCTCCATACACGGGTGATTGCATGAAAACCAAACTGTTGACCGGCACACTGGCTACCACGCTGTGCGTACTTTCCGGCCTGGCCATGGCCCGGCCAGCGATGCCGGAAGCGTCAGCCGGGGCGCAGCCGTCAGCTGCAGCACAGCCGGATGCCGCTGCCGGGAATTCGGGTGCGTCCGATCGCAGCGAGCGCGGGGACCAAAGCGAAACCGACAAGCCCGAGGTGCAGTATCCCGACACCAAGCGTGTGGCGCCAAAGCTTGATCTGACCAGTGCGAAGGATCAGAAAAATCTCAATCTTGGTTTGGACGCGGCCAATGACGGCGATCAGGCCAAAGCCGAGCAATACCTGCAGCCACTGATTGACCACAGCAAGAGCAAATATGCCCAGGCGTTGGCGCTGCAGGCCATGGCCAATCTCAAGTTCAATGATGGTGATCACCAGGGAGCCATTGCCCTGCTGAAGCAATCGCTGGCCATCGGGGTGATGCCCAACGACACCTATTTCCAGTTGCAGTACATGCTGGCGCAGTTCCAGCTGATGGACGAGCAGTATCAGGCTGCGCTGGATACGTTGTCCGCATGGCGTGCCGAGGGCAAAAAGGAAACGGCGGCCTCCTATGCGCTTGAAGGTAACGCCTATTACCGCCTGGAGAAGTATCCCGCCGCAATCGCTGCCATCAAGAAGGCGCAATCGCTGACGGACAAGCCGGATCCGAGCTGGAATCAGATCCTGATGGCAAGCTACGCCCAGACCGGACAGACCGACGAGGCGGCGCAACTCGCGCAACAGCAGTTGGCCGGCGCCCCGGGTGACGCCAATGCGCTCAACAACGCCGTGGCAGTATTGATGCAGGCCGAGAAGTACCCCGAAGCCATCGGCTTGATGGAAAAATCGCGCGCCGCCGGTACGCTCACCACCGAGTCTGGCTATGTCAACCTCGCCAAGCTGTATCTGATTACCGGTCAGGCCAGCGATGATTCCAAGCCGAACGCGCTCAAGGCCACGCAGGTGCTGGACGAAGGCGTTGCCAAGGGCATCGTTACCGCCAGTGCCGACAACTACATACTGCGGGCCCAGGCCGCCGAACTGGCCGACGATATCACCGGTGCCGTCGACAACTACAGCAAGGCCCTGCCGCTTGCCAAAGATGGTGAGCCAGCCATACGCGCAGGCCAGCTCCTGTTGACCGAGAACAAGTACGCGCAGGCCAAAACGCTGATCCAGCAAGGCATCGCCAAGGGTGTTGCCAGGAAGGGCGCGGCCTACATGACGCTGGCGGAGGCTGAGCGTGGCCTGAAAAACAAGGCCGGGGCGATTGCTGCGATGAAACTGGCGGCGCAGCAGCCGGAGACGGCAGCCAAGGCCAAGGCGTGGCTGAAGCAGGCGGGCAGCGGCGAGTAAAACGCGATTTGCGGCGGTCGGACGTACCAAATAGCCGTCCATTTATTCAGCGCGCGCGCTGCACCGGTGCTATACAAACGCAAAGCGCTGTTGTAACGTTGAACACCTTCCCGGCGTTTCCTCGGTGGCGAGTATCGTCTGCGTTATCAAGACGGTTTCGCGTTACACCCTGCGGCAACGTTCTCTTCCGTATGATCAGCTTCAGACAGTGACAGATGGCCTCTAGTAACGAAGAATCCGGGCGGTTCAGTTGGAAGCGCACTTGGGCGTTGGCTGTGGCCATCGGACTGCATGCGTTTGCGTTCCTGTTGCTGGTAGCGCCCGTCGCGCCCTCGCATCAGGATCAAACGCAGAAAGAGCAGATTGTCCGCGTAAGCTTCATCGAGCCGCCGCCGCCGCCGCCGCCGCCGCCGCCGCCACCACCGGAACCGCCCCAGCAGCCGCCACAAAAGATCGTGCAACAGGTGCGACCGGTGGTCACCCCGCCGCCGCCGGCTCCGCCGCCGGCAGTCGAAGAGGTTTCGCAGAACGCGTATCAGGCGCCGCCGCCGGCTCCACCGGCACCGCCGGCGCCACCACAGGACATCAGCGCAGGTCAGGATCTAAGCTACAACAGTCGTCTTCAGCCAAAATATCCACCGCAAGCGCTGCGGCAGCGTCACGAAGGCACGGTCACACTGATGATCCTGGTGGGCGTTGATGGTTTGCCGAAAGACATAAAGGTCGAGAAATCCAGCGGTTACCGGGAACTTGATCGTGCAGCTGTGGATGCAGCACGGAAATGGCGCTTCAACCCCATGATCCGTGGCGGTCAGAAGGTCGAGGGTTATGCCCGTGTACCGGTGACTTTCAACCTCAGCCAGGCAGGGTTTTGAGGACAGTGTTCGTATATCAGTGATTTTCAATTCCAATCTGCTGCAGTCAGCCTTACCGATTGCAGTTACAGTTCACGCTTGACTTCCTTAGGGTAGCGTTATGTTCCTACAGACTCCTGCAACGACCGATGCCGCACAGGCGGTGGGTGGCAATACCAACGCTGAAGCCATGAAGGCGATGGGTTTCGGCGATTTGATGCACAACTTCGACTGGCTTGGTTGGGTTGTCTTCATTACCTTGATCGTCATGTCGTTCCTGACGTGGTACTACATTATTGCCAACACCATCCGCACCACGGTGGTGACCAGGCGCGCCAGCAAGGTCGTTGACGGCTTCTGGGGTAACGCCTCCACGCAAGACGCCATTCGCGAGCTGGAATCCCAGCCCCGAAGTGAGCCGTTCTCCAAGATTGCCCTGGACGCCGCTGCGGCTGTCGCCCATCACCAGCAGGCGGCCGCGAATGCAACCAGTCGCCTGTCGGAGGCGCTCAGCCGTTCGGAGTTCATTGACCGCGCATTGCGTCAAGCCGTGTCACGGGAAAGTCTGCGCCTGGAAGATGGCCTGACGTTGCTCGCGACCGTTGGTTCCGCGGCACCGTTCGTCGGTCTGCTGGGTACCGTGTGGGGCATTTACCATGCCTTGATCCGCATCGCCGCATCCGGTGACGCGTCAATGAACGCGGTCGCCGGTCCGGTGGGCGAGGCGTTGCTGATGACTGCGTTTGGTCTGTTTGCCGCCATCCCGGCGACGCTCGCGTTCAACGCGTTCAATCGTGCGAACCGGTTGACGTTCGCCCGCTTTGACGAATTCGCGAATGATCTGCATGACTTCTTCGCCACCGGTTCACGTGTCGAAAGTCAGAAGTGAGGGATTGACCCATGTCCATGAGTGCCGGAGGCAACGACGGCGGGCCGATGTCGGAAATCAATGTCACGCCGCTGGTCGACGTGATGTTGGTCCTGCTGATCATCTTCATGATCACCGCGCCGTTGATGTCCCATTCCATCACGGTTGAGTTGCCCGTCGCCAATCCGCACGCCAAGGAGGATGTGCTCAAGGTTCCGCCGCTGGATCTGGCGGTCAAGCAGGACGGCAGCATGTATTTCAATGATCGTCCGATCACGGCTGCGGAATTGCGTGCTCAGTTCGCGGTCAATGCGCAAAAAGTACCGCAGCCCGAGTTGCAGATTCGCGCGGACAGGAGCACCGAGTTCAAACTGGTACGTGCGGTCATTGGCTCGGCCAAGGACCAGGGCATGGTCCATGTTGGCTTCATGACGACCGGGAAACCCGGTCCCGGGAACGAGTAACTGACATGGCTTACACCTCCAAGTCTGCCGGCCCGATGAACGAAATCAACGTCACCCCGTTGGTTGACGTGTTGTTGGTGTTGTTGATCATCTTCATGATCACGGCGCCGATCCTTTCGCACAAGATCAAGGTGGATCTGCCGCAGCCGAACCCGAACCCGCCGACCAGCACGCCGCTCGATCCGATCCATCTCAAGATCGACCGTGCCGGTGCGCTCTACTGGAACGACACGCCCGTGGACGAGCTCGGCCTGAAGGCGCAGCTGGCGGTCATTGCCCAGCAGACCAATCAGCCCGAAATACAAATCGCGGCCGATGACGCGGTGGCTTATCAGTTTGTGGCGCGCGTACTGGCTGATGCGAAAACCTATAACCTCACCAAGATTGGTTTCGCTGGCGGAGACTGAGCGCGCCAAGTGACACGCGTGGCTCGCGCGTCAGGATTTACCATCACGAACGGCCTGCGTATGCAGGCCGTTTTGTGTTTGGCCCGGGGCATCCGTGCCCACGGATTGAACGCGGAAGCTTCGTCGTCGCCGGGTCGCGCTGCAAGCAATCATCACAGCCATGACTGGCGCGAAAATCGTGGGATCGGTCGCGAATCCGAGTCCGCTACCGGACGCGCGGTCGCTGAGTGTGACAGTCGTCGCCCGGCCAGCCGTTACAGGATGCTGCTGGCGCCCACCCCGAATGCAGTGAGCAAGCGGGTGTAGATCAGCTTCGGCGACAGTGCCACATCAGGGAAGTCACCCACCGGCACGTAACACGAGTGAAACGCTGGATTGTTGATCCGCAAGGGTTGGCACCCGGGCTTCAGCTCGTAGCTGGTCGCGTAGCGAAACGGCCAGAAGTCGAACAGCGGCAGGCGTTCCGAGACGTCGCCAATGGTCTGGTTGACCTCGGTCAACACCGGCACGACGGCACGCCGCGGAGCGATCACCCACGCATTCTCTGGCGCGGTGTCACGCAGGATTGACTGGCGCAACTGGTCGGCAAAGCGGTTGTCATAGATGACGACGCCGGCCTCGGTGTTGTAGTGGTCCGAACGCGGATCGAAGTTGTGCGAACCCACCATGGAGAATTGATCGTCGACCACAATCGACTTGGCATGCAGGCCGAACCGACGACCCGTGCTCAACAACGGGGCCGGCCGGTTACGGCCCCGACTGCCCAGCAATCCGCGGTCCTCAAATCGCATTCGTTGCCGTCGTGTGCGCTGCGGATCCTGCCCTAACCTCTCTCCCGTGCCACCGATCCCGATTTCCATGCTGGCGTAGGCATTGGCTGCGGCCGGGCCCAAGGCGTGCGGCTTGAGCTCGTAGATTTCGAAGCCGTAGCGCGTGAGATATCGCTTGCGATGTTTGTACGACATCGCGTACACCGCGAACGCATCCGTCGAGGCAAGTGAATTGGTGGATACCACAATGCGCGGTGGCGGGACCTGGCCCTGCAACCGCTCGAAGATGCGACGCGCGCGCTTGCTCAGGACGAGGTACGGGGTTTGCAACACCACTTCATGCCGTGCACCGGACACCATCTGCATCAGGTGATGGGTGAGTTCACGGGCATCAGGCTGGTGCGGTCGGTCAGTCTTGGCTGGCAGATCGCTGAAAAACTCGACGTGTCCGGTATGCAGGCTGTGGTCCAGCACATGTGCAGTCAACCACATCGTGTCGGTAGCCTCCTGCTGTACCCGATACACCCGTTGCGGGTGCTCGTAGTGCGGCGTGGTCCAGCCGCTGGCGTGGGGGTGAGCCACGATGTAGCGGTTGAGATCGCGCAGGTGTGTCAACGCCACCGAGCGTCGATGGTGCCAGAACAAGTCGAAGCTGTCGGCCATCGCCCGTGCTGCCGGGCCGCCGACCAGCACATCGCGATCCACGTAGTCGAACGTCGGGTCCCAGTCAAAATAGCGATTCTGGTAGTTGCGGCCACCGGTAATGCCGATGCTGTCGTCGACCAGCAGCAGCTTGTTGTGCATGCGCTGGTTGAACTTGAAGAAGCAGCAGGCGACGCCGGCAACCCATTGCATGGGCGAGGTGTGCGCATCGTGGAACGTGGGGTTGTACAGCCGCAACTTGAAGTCGGGGCTGGCACGTGCGAGGCGATCGAGCAACTCCAGGTCGCCAAACGAGGCCAACTGGTCGGCAAGGACCCGTACCGTCACCCCCCTGCGCGCGGCGTGAATCAACTCGTCCAGCACGAGCAGGCCCGCGTCATCGTTGTCCCAGATATAGGCTTGTACATCGATCGAATGCCGCGCCGCGCGGATCAGGTTGAGTCTGGCTACCAGCGCGGGCTCGCTCTGGTCCAGCAAGCTCACGACGTGCACCGGATGCCCGGGGCTCGAGCGTGCGAGCGCGTCGTTGGCCGCGTCGAGCAGGGGTGAGGGCAACGCGCAGCGATCGGCTTGCGTGCAGGTGATGGTGTGGTCAAGCGACGCGCTGATCACCGCATCGGCATGCCGGATCTGTGCGCGGGACAACGTGCAGCCGGGCAGCAGCAAGCTGATCAACAACAACGGCAAGGCAGCCCGAAAAATGCTCATGCGTGGATCATCAGGTCTGCATGTATTCGGTTCGTGATGGCTTGGCGTGTACGGTTTCACGCCCGAGCTGGATCAACATGGCACTCCATGCGGCCTCACGGCGACCAGAATGCGTCCAGGCGCGCGTTGCCCGGCTCCAGTTCGCCGTCCAGGTGCAGAATCGCCAGACCACCGGGCGGCATGCCGCGAAACTGATCCGAACGACCTTCCACCAACAATGCCACCAGCCGTTCAATACCAGGGTTGTGCCCCACCAGCATGACGGTATCGGCGTCGCCATGCTGGTCGAGCAGGGCCAAGAGCTCACCAGGTGACGCGTCGTAGATCTCACGGGACATCTGCGGGATGGGGGCACCGTCCAGACCGGCCAATGCGAGGCGCGCGGTTTCATCGGTGCGTCTGGTCGGCGAACACAGCACGCGGTCTACCGTCACACCGTGTGCTGCGAGCCACAATCCCGCCGCTTGGGCTTCCTGCTCGCCGCGCGCGCTCAGCGCCCGGTCTTGATCAGCACTGGATTTTTCCAGTGGAACGGCTTCAGCGTGGCGCAGCAAGATCAATTCGTGCATGGGGAAAGCTCCGGTGGTACCGCTGCGATGACGTGTGAGGCATATGGCCTGCATGCGTGTCACTGTTGGCGTTTGATCCAGCGCAACAACGGTTTCCAGTCCTGCTGGTGGTTGCGTACCTGCTCGGATTGATAGTCGAAAATGCCCTTGCCCAATGCGCTCAGCAACACATAGGCCTGACTGTCGCGCAGTTGCGCGACGACCGGAAATGGGGCGGTGTCGGCCAGTTCGACGATGGCGTCCTGGCTGGCATGCGTCCAGGGCTTGAGTCGGTTGCCGACCAGGGCAACGGGCAGTTTGCCGCGCCTGATGCGCGGAATCGCCTGCAGCTCATCGAGGAAACCGAGCGTGGCGTGCAAGTCAAAGGACGACGGCAATACCGGGACCAGCAACACATCGGCCAGTTCCAGATAAGGCTCGAGCTCACGTTCGCCAGCCCCGGCCGGTGTGTCGATCAGCAGTTGTTGCGTGTCCGCCGGGAGCTTGTTCAGCGATCTGCGGCCGCCTTCCAGGGCGAGGACACCTGGCACCGTGGCCGGGCGCAGCGTCGCCCAGCGGAAGCTGGAGCCCTGACGGTCCGCGTCGACGATGGTCGTGCGCTGACCCGCCTGCGCCCAATGGGCGGCCAGCTGGGTTACCAGCGTGCTCTTGCCGCAGCCACCCTTGCTGCTTGCCACCAGCGTCGTCAGCATCGATCGATCCCTGTCGCGGAAGGTGGTTCAAGCCTAACCGGGAAAGGCAGCGTGGGGAACAGGCACCGTAACGCCGTTGCCCTCAGGCTACGCGAGTGTCTCGTGGCGCCTCATTCGTGCGCTGCAGGTGCCCAGTCGGCGGGCGCTTCGGTACTGATGTTGTTGTCGCGCAGTGCCGCCAGCAGCAGGCTCATTTCACTGCCCCCATTACGCGCCAGCGCCAGCAAATGTTGCGCCAGCGCCGGGTCGTCGGGCACGCGTGCGGAGAGCTGCGCGAAGCTCTGCACCTGCCAGGTCAGATCGATCCGGGTGCGTTTGGCATCCGCCTGCTGCGTGGGGTCGGCCGCGAGTACCTCGCGCAGGTGCAAACCGAGGGAACGGGCCAACGGGCCGGAGCCCCACTCCAGGATTTTGCCCAACTTCAGGCAGTCCGCCTTGATCGCGGCGTCGTTGTTCGCGTTCTCGCACAATTTGGCGGTAATTTGCAACGCTGGCTGTGGCTGGGTACCGGCCAGCCCAAACGCCATGACCGCCTGCACGCCGGAGGGGCCAGCGGCATGCGCCGCGTCCAGTGTGGTTGCCGGTGGCGGCAGGATGCCGATCGAACTGGCCAAGGCCTGCAAACTCGCGCCCGTGTAGTCGTCGTATACCTTCGCTGCGGCGGCTCTGGCCAGGTCCTGGCGCGCGGCGTCCGGGTCGAGCTTGTGGGTATCGACGCCCAATTTCAGCAGCCATACCGCGGCATTCTCAGGGGCCTGCTGCTGGAGGCGATCGAGCGCGGCGGGGTTCGGGCAATTGCCCGCCGCCGCGTGGCAGTCAGCCAGACGCACCCAGGTGACGGCCGGGCCGGCGTCGGCAGCGCTGGCGGCGCGTCCGATCAAACTGTGAAAGGACAGCGCCTCCGGTGGATTCAACAACGGTCGGGCCAGCAGGGCAGCTGCCAGCAGCGGTTGCGCGTCTACCCGCGGGGCCAGCACGCTGACCAGGTCGCGCTGAAAGGCAAGCAGGGCCTTGTCGCGCGCCTTGTCAGCCGTGGTGGGAGTCGTGTGCGGCGTTGCGGTGGGCGTCCTGGCGGCACCTGTTCCGGCGCCGGGCGCGGCGGGTGCCACGCAGGCCAAACCACACAGCAAGACGAGCGAACGCAGACCGTGCATCGATGCAATCCGGCGATAGGCGAAGCATCAAGCATACCGGCAGAAGTTTGAACCGGGCCATGGCAGAGACCTCCCGGTGCGCGCACGCGTTGTCGCGCCTTGCTAGGATGGTTGCTTGTGGCGTGAACCACTACATGGGCTGACTCGCGAGGTATCTGGTGGCTTACTTTCCGACATTTGCCAATGGCGCGCCGTGGCTTGTCGTCTGGGGCACGCTCGCCTTGATCAACGCCGCCCTGGCGCAGGGGAAAAACCGCAGCGGCCTGCTTTGGTTCGCCTTGTCCATCCCGCTCGGGCCGCTGGCGACATTGTTGCTGGTGTTGCTGCCGAAAGTCCGCAGCCGCCTGTTTTGAACGCGCTGTCGTTACCGGGCAGGTGCTGGGGAGAAGCGCGTTACTCGCCAAGCGCCTCGCGCATGAACTCCGGCATGGCCAGCGCCGCCTTGTGGATTTCCGCGTTGTAGTACCGCGTGGGGAAATTCTTGCTCATCGCGCCGCGCTCGCGAAACTCGGACAGATCCCCGCCCTTGCGCGCCATGGTGCAGCTCCACCAGCCGGTCGGATAGCACGGCTGCGGGAATGGCAGCGTACGCACTGCGGCAAAGCCCGTCGTGCGCATCGCCGAACGCATCGACTTGATCAGATCCAGGTGGGCCAACGGTGACTCGCTCTGCTGTACCAGCAGCCCGCCGTGGCGCAGCGCCTTGAAACATGAAGCGTAGAAAGTCGCGTTGAACAAGCCCTCGGCCGGGCCGACGGGATCGGTGGAATCGACAATGATCAGGTCGACCGACTCGGCTTCGGTCTCGGCCATGTACTTGATGCCGTCGATGAACTTGAGCTCGGCGCGCGGGTCGGCGTTGTGTTCGCACAGCTCGGGAAAGTACTGCTCCGCCAGTCGCGTCACGCGCTCGTCGATTTCCACTTGCACGGCGTGCTCCACTTCCTCGTGACGCAGCACCTCGCGCAGGGTGCCGCAGTCGCCACCACCGATGATCACCACGCGCTTGGCTCGCGCGTGGGTGAACAGCGCCGGGTGCGTCATCATCTCGTGATAGAAGAAATTGTCGCGCGTGGTGAGCATCACGCAACCGTCGATCACCATCAGGTTGCCCCAGTCGGTGGTCTGGTAGATATCGATGGTCTGGAACGCCGACTTCTCGCTGTGCAGCAGTTGCTCGGTGCGAAAACCGATGGATGAACCGGAAGCCTGGTGCGCTTCGGTGAACCAGCCTGGCTGCTGCGACATGGTGGAGCCCCTGCTCAATCAATCTGCGTGCGTAAAGAAGCCCAGTGTACCGGTAACCGCGGGTGCGGGCGTGCCGTTCCCCATTGCCGCGGGTGCTCATTACAATACTCAGGTGGCACGGCCAGCGGTGCGCCCGGCGCACCGCTGCGGTTTACAGGTCCAGTCGATCCCGCGGCGTGCGAGACTTCCGGTTGCTTGGTCCTGGGCTTGTCGTCGCGCAACCCGTCAAGGCTCGCCGCTGCGACGCTCACCGCCACACGCACGCACTTCGGTGGCCGCTGTCGCCGATGGCCGTGCCCATCAGGAGAACTTTCGATGAGTACCGCATGGACCATCGACGACGCGCGTCGCACCTACGCGGTGCCGCATTGGGGCGCCGGCTATGTCGATGTCGACGCCGAGGGACATATCGTGATGCGCCCGCGTGGCGCGGCCGGCCCGGCCTTGTCGCTGCCCGCCATTGTCGATCGTGCCTGTGCACAAGGGCTGCGTTTGCCGTTGCTGGTGCGCTTTCCCGACATCCTGGCCGATCGCCTGGCGCGCTTGCAGCAGGCGTTTGCCCAGGCGATTGCGGATACCGGCTACAAGGCCGGCTACACCGCCATTTACCCGATCAAGGTCAACCAGCAGCGGAGTGTGGCAGGTGAACTGGTGGCAGCGGGCGAACAGGGCTTCGGGCTGGAGGCCGGCTCCAAGCCCGAACTGATGGCCGTGTTGGGCATGGCCCGGGCGGGCTCCATCGTCATCTGCAATGGCTACAAGGACCGTCAGTACATTCGCCTGGCGTTGATCGGGCGCAAGCTCGGGCTGCGCGTGTACATCGTGATCGAGAAGTTGTCCGAACTGGAATATGTGCTCGACGAGGCCAGGCAACTCGGGGTCGAGCCGCTGCTTGGCGTGCGGGTGCGCCTGGCGTCCATCGGCGCCGGCAAGTGGCAGAACACTGGCGGCGACAAGGGCAAGTTTGGCCTGTCGCCGTCGCAGGTGCTGTCCTTGATCGCACGGCTGGACGCGGCCGGCCTGAAACACACGCTGAAATTGCAGCACTTCCACATGGGCTCGCAAATCTCCAACGTGCGCGACATTGCCAATGGCATGCGCGAGGCGAGTCGTTATTTTGTCGAGCTGACGCGTCTGGGGGTGCCGCTGGAAGTCGTGGACGTGGGTGGCGGTCTGGGCGTCGATTACGACGGCTCGCGTTCGCGCAGCTACAACTCGATCAACTACTCGATGCGGCAATACGCACTCACGATTGTGCAGTCACTGGCCGAGGCCGTGCGCGCGGAAGGCCTGCAGGCGCCGCATATCCTGACCGAGGCCGGGCGTGCGATGACGGCACATCATGCAGTAATGGTGGTCAACGTATCCGAGGTCGAGATCGTGCCGGAAGGCACCATCCCGCCGCCATGCGCCGACGAGCCGACCGTGTTGCGGCGTTTGCGCGAGACCTGGGACGAGCTGGATCGACGTCCTGCGCTGGAGCTGTTCCACGAAGCGCACCATCACCTGGTCGAAGGACAGACGCTGTACGCGCTGGGCCAGTTGGCGCTGGCCGATCGCGCGCGGCTGGACGACATGTATTACGCCATTGCCAACGCGGTGCGCGGTCGACTGCTGCCGGCGGAGCGCGCGCACCGGCAGGCACGCGACGAGCTGGACGAAAAGCTGGTGGACAAGTACTTCGCGAATTTCTCCGTGTTCGAGTCGATCCCGGATGTCTGGGCGATCGGCCAGATCTTTCCCATCGCGCCCATCGCGCGGCTGGACGAGGAGCCGACCCGGCGCGGCGTGATCGTCGACCTGACCTGTGATTCGGACGGCCGCATCGACCATTACGTCGATGCCGAGGGCGTCGACGTAAGCCTGGCCCTGCATCCGCTGAACGCTGGCGAGAGCTATCGCCTCGGTATCTTCATGGTCGGCGCCTATCAGGAAACCCTGGGCGATATCCACAATCTGTTTGGCGACACGGACGCGGTCAACGTGCGCGTGGTTGGTGACAGCTACGAGTTTGCCCACGTGCGTCGCGGCGACACGACGGATTTGATGCTCGATTACGTGGGCTATGATCTGCCGGCCTTGCGCGCGAGCTATCGCGAGCGCATTGCTGCTGCCGGCGTCACTGGCGCAGCGGCCGAGCAGTTGTACGCAGCGTTGAATGCCGGGCTGACCGCGTATACCTATCTGGCCGAAGACGCCCACGCGAACACCACGCCAACAGGAGCGAAAGCATGAACAGTCTCAGCGGAAAAGTGGCCTTGATCACTGGCGCGGCCAGCGGTCTGGGCAAGGCCATTGCCGAGCTTTACGCCAGCAATGGCGCCAGCGTGGCGATTGCCGATATCAATCAGGCGGCGGCCGATCAGGTGGCTGCGGCGATCAACGCGGCCGGTGGCAAGGCGCTTGGCGTGGCCATGGACGTCACCAACGAGGACGCGGTCAACGCTGGCACCGACAAGGTGGTAGCCGCGTTTGGCCGGCTGGATATTCTGGTCTCCAACGCCGGTGTGCAGATCATCAACCCGATCGACAAGTTTGCGTTTGCCGACTGGAAGAAGATGCTGGCGATCCATCTGGATGGCGGCTTTCTCACCACCAAGGCGGCGTTGCAACACATGTACCAGGATGACGGCACGGGCCAGAGTCGCGGCGGTATCGTGATCTACATGGGCTCGGTGCATTCACACGAAGCGTCAAAACTGAAATCGGCCTACGTGACCGCCAAACACGGCTTGCTGGGCCTGGCGCGGACGCTGGCCAAGGAAGGCGCGCCGCACCACGTGCGCGCACACGTGATCTGTCCCGGCTTCGTGCGCACCCCGCTGGTTGAGCGGCAGATTCCCGAGCAGGCGCAGGAGCTGGGCATCAGCGAAGACGAGGTGATCCGCAACGTGATGCTGAAAGACACCGTCGATGCCACCTTCACCACCGTCGACGACATCGCGCAAACCGCGCTGTACCTGGCCAGCTTCCCGTCCGCCGCGTTGACCGGCCAGTCAATCGTGGTCAGCCACGGCTGGTTCATGCAGTAGTGGTGGTCAAGCGCCCCCGATGGGTCGTTCGTGACGCACGACGTGCATCGCGCCAACGCCGACTGAACGTCTTTGCCTGCCCGGTGAAGCAGAAATGGTCTTGCGTTGCCGCCGGCCGGCGCGTCTCGCGGGTCTCGTCAAGCCAGGTTGGTCGTTCAACCGTCCCGCGCGACCTGCAGGCCCGCCGCTGACTGGCTGACCGGCATCACCTCGACGCGGTTGATGTTCAAATGCGGCGGCAGGTTGGCAATCCACCAGATCGTCTCGGCGATATCGCTGGCCGTGATCGGATGGGCCCCGGCATAAAGCTGGTCCGAGGCGGCCTGGTTGCCGCCATTGCGCACTACGGTGAACTCGGTCTGGGCCATGCCGGGTTCGATCGAGGTCACGCGTACGCCGGTGCCATGCAGGTCAACCCGCAGGTTTTGCGAGAACTGGGTGACAAACGCCTTGGTGCCGCCGTACACATTGCCGCCCTTGTAGGCATAACTGCCGGACACCGAGCTGATGTTGACGATCGCGCCGCGGCGCTCGATCAGTTGCGGCAGCAATAGATGGGTCATGGCGACCAGGGCGGTGACGTTGGTGTCAATCATCTGCTTCCACTGCGCCACCGCCGCATGCTGCGCCGGCGCGGTACCCAACGCCAGCCCGGCGTTGTTCACCAGCAGATCGATATGGGCGAATTCCGCCGGCAGGTTCGCGTGCGCCGCGCGCATCGCCGCGTCGTCACGCAGGTCGAACGCCGCGGCATGCACGCGGTCAGCGCCATGTCTGCTCACCAATTGCTGCAGCCGCTCGGCACGCCGACCACTGGCGACGACGCGCCAGCCGCCAGCGATGAAACGTTCCACAGTCGCGGCGCCGAACCCGGAGGTGGCGCCGGTTACCCATACTGTTTTGATAGTCATGCGCACAAGCTTAGCCGGAGACGCGGTGATGGTGGGTTACCGGCGTGGACGCGGTGATTCACCTATCCACGTTGGACGCCGGCGCATCCGGTGGCGCGTGCGTTTGTATGCGCTGTCCGGCGCGTCAGCCACGCGGCAAGTCGTCGGCCGGGATGGCAGCAAGCCGTGCCGCCAGGCTGGCCGGGAACGTCACCCGACGGCAACCCACCCAACGCGGATGTAGCCTACCTGCCTTCTTTCAACGCAATCGCGTTGATGCCGGCGCCGGCCAGGCGCTGCTTGGTGGACTCCAGTTCGGTTGCCGAGCGGAACGGTCCCAACCGCACGCGGTGATAGGCCTGACCGTTGATGCTGACCGCCTGCACGTTCGCGACAAAACCCTGCAAGGCCAGCTTGGCTTTGAGGGTTTCCGCATCGGCGGGGTTCGGGAACGCGCCAACCTGCAGCAGATAACCACTGCCGGCCGCCGGCATGGGCACCGCCGCCGCCGGTGCCGCGGTAATGGTTTCCTGGACCGCACGGGCCGGGTTGGCAGCTATGGCCGCCGGTTGACTGGTAGCGGTCGTGGCCGCGGCAGCGGCTTGTGCCAGTTGCTGCGCCGCCAGCTGTTTTTGCTGTTGTTCGGCCCGCGCCTGCGCACTGATCTCGGCGTCGGGGATTCGCACTTCCTTCTCCGACAACACCGAGTAGAAATCGTATTGCGGTTTCTTCGGTGCGTTCTCGCTGCTGGCTGCATCGGCGACGCCCGGGTCGCTGCCGCGCTGTGCCGTGGCCAGCGGGTTGGCCTGCGGCCCGTCACTCTTGGCCATGCTGCGCAACAGGTTGCCGCGCAGCACCGCAGCCATGAGCAGGGCGCCGACGATGAAGGCGATGACGGCGTAGCCCCAGCCGGGAAACCCGCCCTTCCGGTTGCGTACTGCCTGTCGGCCGCGGCCATTGCGTGTCGCCATTACATCTTCTCCGGAGCGCCCAGACCCAGCAGGTCGAGGCCATTTTTCAATACCTGTTGCGTCGCCACCACGAGTGCCAGGCGGGCGTTGCGCAAAGGAGCATCGTCCACCAGGAATTGGTACGAGTTGTAGTAGGTGTGGAAGGCGTTTGCCAGTTCGCGCAGGCCGATGGCCAGCAAATGGGGCTCCAGGTGGGTGGCCGCGGTGTCCACCAACTCGGGATATTTGGCCAATTCAGTCAGCAGAATCTGTTCGTGCTCCGTATCCAGCCGCATCAGGTTGGCCAGGCCAGCTTGCCGGTCGAAGGTGAAGCCTTTCTCTTTGGCTTGACGCAACACGCTGCACACGCGGGCATGGGCATACTGGATGTAATACACCGGGTTGTCGTTGCTCTGCGAGCGCGCCAGGTCGACGTCGAACACCAGTTGCGAATCGGCCTTGCGGGCGATCAGGAAGTAGCGCGTGGCGTCGCGTCCGACTTCGTCAATCAGGTCGCGCAAGGTCACGTAGGAGCCGGCGCGCTTGGAGATCTTCACCTCTTCGCCGCCGCGCATCACCGTCACCATCTGGTACAGCATGTAGTCGGGCCAGCCCTTGGGAATGCCGCAGTTCAACGCCTGCAGGCCAGCCTTTACCCGCGCCAGCGAGCCGTGGTGATCAGAGCCCAGCACCGTCACCGCACGCTCGTAGCCGCGCTGCCATTTGCTCAGGTGATAGGCCACGTCCGGCACGAAATACGTGTAGGTACCATCGGACTTGCGCATCACGCGATCCTTGTCGTCACCGAACGCGGTGGTGCGCAACCACAGTGCACCGCCTTCCTCGTAGGTGTGACCGTGGGTGATCAGTTCGCGCACGGTTTCCTCGACCTTGCCGTCGGCGTACAGCGAGGACTCGAGGAAGTACACGTCAAAGCTGATGCCGAAAGCCTTCAGGTCCAGATCCTGCTCGTGGCGCAGACTGGCGACGGCAAAGCGGCGGATCGCCTCCAGATCCTCGACATCACCGCTGGCGTTCACCGTGATGCCATCGGCCACCACGGCGGCACGATCCAGATAGGCGCGCGCCACTTCCACAATGTAGTCGCCGCGGTAGCCATTCTCCGGCCACGCGCTGTCTTCGGGGGTGATGCCGCGTGCGCGCGCCTGCACCGAAATCGCCAGGTTGGAGATCTGTACGCCGGCGTCGTTGTAGTAATACTCGCGCTTGACGTTCCAGCCGGTAGCGGCGAACAACCGGCTCAGGCAATCGCCGATGACCGCGTTGCGACCGTGACCGACATGCAACGGGCCGGTCGGGTTGGCCGACACAAACTCCACGCCGACCGTCCTGCCCGCGCCGTTTTTGTTGTGACCGTAAGTGTCGCCTTCGTCCAGAATGCGACGCACCTGCGCCTGCGCCGCGTCGGCGGCAAGGAAAAAATTGATGAAGCCCGGGCCGGCAATGTCGACCTTCTCCAGCATGGCGTTGGCTGGCAATGCAGCCACCAGTTTCTGGGCCAGTTCGCGGGGTTTGGCGTGGGCCGGCCTGGCCAGCAGCAAGGCCACATTGCAGGCGAAGTCACCGTGTTCGCGGCTGCGCGCCCGCTCGATGACGAACTCCGGGGGTGTCAGGTCGGCAGGTAAATCAGCGTGGTCCTGCAGGGTCCGGATCGCCTGTGCGATCAAGGCATGAAGCTGTGCTTTCACGATAACGCCGCGCTCGTCATGGAACCCGCAATGCTAACAGACGTGTTGCTTTGGCGAGATCGGCCGCGCTGGTGGCACGCAGGTTCGCCGCCCCTTGGCGCCGCCCGCCGGAAGTCGCGTGCAAGCTGTGGATAAGTCTGTGGGGAACATTGCTCGATGTGACGGAAGAATGAACTTGAGGCGGGCGAAAGACCGCAGAGTAATGATATTTTCGAACCCAATCAGCTATTTGGCGACACAAGTTGATGAGTTGGTGAAGATGGCGCGCGCAAGTGGCGCTCCGGGGAATTGTGCATAAGTTCCGTCCACTTGCCGACGCCGGTGACGACCGGACCGAGCTGCAGACATTGGCGGCGGTCGGCGCCATGGTGGCCGCGGCCCGGGTCAGGGCGTCGTGCGCGCTCGTGTCTGGATCATCGGCCCCGCGTGCGTGTCCACGGCGACAACGCTGACGTGGACACATGCTGCCAACGCGGCGTAACCAGAGGAGCGCCAGCGGCGCCCGAGTTGTGCTGCGGTGGCGTTAGGGGCCGGGTGGTCGCCGCTACACCATCTGACTAGAGCAGCCCGCGTGCGGCCATCGACACCGGCTCGCCGCGACCGATCACCAGATGATCCAGCACGCGCACGCCAACCAGCTGCAACGCGTCGCGCAACTCATGGGTGATCGCCCGGTCGGCGGCACTGGGTTCGGCCACGCCGGATGGATGGTTGTGCGCAAAAATCACTGCGCAGGCGTTGTGCTGCAGGCAAGCGCGCACGACTTCGCGCGGATGGACGCTGGCGCCGTCGACAGTGCCGCGAAACAACTCCTCGAACGCGAGCACGCGGTGCCGGTTGTCCAGATACAGGCAGGCAAACACCTCATAGGGCAGGTGGCGTAGTTGCGCGCGCAGGTAGTCGCCACTATCGCGCGGATTGCCGAGGCTGGGTTGCGCCATCAATTGTTCGGCCAGGCTGCGGCGGGCCAACTCGAGGGCGGCGGCGATGCGTGCGCGCTTGGCCGGTCCCAGCCCGTTCGCGCGGATTTGCTGGTCCGGCTGACCCAGCAGCGCACCGAGGCTGCCGGCATTGGCAATCAGCTCACGCCCGAGCGCCAGTGCGTCCTTGCCGCGGCTGCCGCTCCCCAGCAACACCGCCAACAACTCGGCATCGGACAACGCGCCACTGCCGCGGCTCAGCAGCTTTTCGCGGGGACGTTCGCCAGCGGGCCAGTCGCGGATGCTCATGCTGCCGAGGTTGCGCGACACCGGTCGACAAAGTCAGCAGTGCGCGCGGTTTAATCCGGTAAGCTAGTGCTCTGCGCGATTGTCAGGCCGTCCCTACATGAGTCTTGCCCACCGCCGCATCCTGCTGGGCGTATCCGGCGGGATCGCCGCTTACAAAGCTTGCGAGCTGGTGCGCCGGCTGCACGAAGTCGGCGCGGAAGTGCGCGTGGTGATGACGGCCAGCGCCACGCGTTTTGTCAGCGCAACGACATTCCAGGCACTGTCCGGACAAGCCGTGCGCACCAGCCTGTGGGATGCGCAGGCCGAAGCGGCGATGGGCCATATCGAATTGGCGCGCTGGGCCGAGCGCATCGTGATCGCGCCGGCCAGCGCCAATCTGCTGGCGCGGCTGGCGCACGGGCTGGCCGACGACTTGTTGACCACGCTATGTCTGGCCAGCTCTGCGCCATTGTATGTCGCGCCGGCGATGAACCAGCAGATGTGGGCCCATCCGGCGGTGCAGGCCAACCTGGCCGTGTTGCGTCAGCGCGGGGTGCAGCTGCTCGGGCCGGATGCGGGCGAGCAGGCGTGCGGGGATATCGGGGCCGGGCGGATGTTGGAGCCGCCGGCCGTGCGTGACGCGCTGGCGGCGTCGTTTGCCGCTGGGACGCTGTCGGGCGTGCGGGTGCTGGTCGCCGCCGGACCCACCTATGAAGACCTTGATCCGGTGCGCTTCATTGGCAACCGCAGCTCCGGGCGCATGGGTTTTGCGGTGGCGCAGGCGGCGGCGGAAGCCGGTGCCACGGTCACCCTGGTCGCCGGCCCGGTGCAGCTGGCCACACCCGCCGGCGTGGCGCAGCGGGTGGATGTGCGCAGTGCCGCGCAGATGCACGCGGCGGTGCTTGCCGCCGCTGCCGACGCCGACATCTATGTGGGTGCGGCCGCGGTGGCCGACTATCGCCCGGCCCAGCCGCTGGCGCACAAACTGAAAAAGCGCGACGGCGCCGGTCTGGCCCTGGCGCTGGAAGAAACCCCGGACATTCTGGCCAGTCTGTCGGCGCAGCCGATGCATCCGTTCCTGGTCGGCTTTGCGGCGGAAACCGAGGCAGTCACCGAGTATGCGCAGGACAAGCTGCAACGCAAGGGTCTGGACATGATCGCTGCCAATCAAGTGGGAGATGGGTTGGGTTTCGAGGTTGCCGAGAACGCGCTGGACGTGATGTGGCCCGGTGGTTCCATCGCTTTGCCGCGGGCGGCCAAGGAGAACCTGGCCCGCGCGTTGATCGCGCAAATTGCGCTGCGCTATCGAGCCGTGCACGGATGAGCCGGGTGCAGACGGTCGACGTGGCGCTGAAGATTATCGACCCGCGCGTGGGGGACAGCATTCCCTTGCCGCATGCGGCCACAGCCGGCAGCGCGGGGATGGATTTGCGCGCGGCATTGGACGCCCCGCTGGTCCTGCAACCGGGGGATACGGCCATGGTCCCGACGGGCTTCGCGATCCACATTGCCGATCCGCAGTGGTGCGCTTTGATCGTGCCGCGCTCCGGGCTGGGGCACAAACATGGCTTGGTCATGGGCAATCTGGTGGGCGTGATCGACGCCGATTACCAGGGCCCGTTGCTGATCTCCTGCTGGAACCGTGGCTCGCAGGCTTACACCATTGCCGTCGGTGATCGCATCGCGCAACTGCTGCTCGTGCCGGTGGCGCAGGCGGCCTTGCGGGTGGTGACCGATTTTGCCCCCAGCGAGCGTGGCGATGGCGGGTTTGGCTCCACCGGAATCAAATAGCATGGGACGATCCGGCACGCGGTGCGGAGCGGACATGCGTGGCTTGCGGGGGGTGAGATGGCGCGAGACAGCTTGAGCAAACGCTGGCGCGGTGCCCAGCTGGACTGGCGCCGCCTGCTGCCGCTGGCTGGCGGCACTCTGGCCCTGTTGCTGGGTCTGTTCTGCGCCTGGCAGACATGGCTGATAGCGCGCGAAGGTACTGTCGCCCAGCAGGTACATGCCGCGCGTGATCAAGCGGCGCGGGTACTTGCCGCGGAAATTGCCGGTGAGCGCGTGAAGGTCGAACGGGTGCTGGCACGCGTGGACCCGGCCAGTGTCATGAGTGATCCGGCCGCCGTCGCGGCCGCGTTGCGCAAGCAGTTGCCGCAGGCGATCCAGTTGGAGTTGTACAGCGGCAATCTGGATGAGGTGCTGCACGCCAATTACCGCGAGTTTGGTTACGCCAAGGCCGCGCAACTGATGGCCGCACAGGGAGTCGACGGCGTGCCGCTGGCACAGAGCGTCGCCTACGGCGGGAACGATCGCCGCCTGAGTTTCGTCATCCCGTTGGGACCACCGCAACGCGCGCAGGCGTGGGCCTGGGTCGAGCTGCCGTTTGCACCGTTGCAACGGCGCTTCGATGCGCTGTCTACCGGCGGCGGTCGGCTGGATTTGCGCCAGGGCGACGCGTATGGCAACGGGCGTCTGCTGTCACACGGCGCTCCCGGTGCCGTTGCCGAAGTGACGGGAGCGCCGGTGGCAGGCAGCGTGTTCAATGTGAGCGCCGGGTTGCCCGATGCCTTCATCGTTTTGCCGCACTCGTCGTTGGTCGCCGCGTTGTTGGCACTGTTGGGGCTGGCGGGTGGGGCGTTTCTGCTGTATCTGCGAGTGCGTGCGGCGCGACCGGAATCGCCTGCTGACGAAGAGGAACTGCCCGTGGCCGCGCCGGCCGCCGTCGTGCCGGTGGCGCTGGCTGCCGCGGCAGTACCAGCGCCCGCAGCGGCCGCGCCTGCCACGGTCACGGTGGACCCGGCTATTTTCCGGGCCTACGACATTCGTGGCGTGATGGGCAGGACGCTGAACAAGGATGTGGCACAGGCCTTGGGCCGGGCCATCGGCGCATTGATGCAGGAACAGGGTTTGCGCGAGATTGTCGTTGGCCGTGACGGCCGGTCGTCCGGGCGCGAGCTGGCCACGGGACTGTGCAGCGGATTGCGCGCTGCCGGGATCGATGTGATCGACCTCGGCGCGGTACCGACCCCGGTGGTCTACTACGCCACCTTCCGCTTCAACACCGGCTGCGGGGTGGCGGTCACGGGGAGTCACAACCCGCCCGATTACAACGGCTTCAAGGTTGTGGTGGGCGGCGAGACGTTGGCCGGGGAAGGAATCCAGGATTTGTATCGCCGCATTGCCGGGGGTGCCTTGCCGGCCGATGGTCACGGTGGCCTGCGTGAAGTGGACGCAGCGCCGGATTACACCGAACGCGTGGTTTCCGACGTGTTGGCCGAACGCCGCTTGAAGGTGGTGGTCGATGCCGGCAACGGCATTGCCGGGGCCATCGCGCCGGCGCTGCTGGAAGGGGTCGGATGCGAGGTGATCCCGCTGTATTGCGATGTCGATGGCAGCTTTCCGAACCATCATCCGGACCCGTCCGATCCGGCCAATCTGCAGGATTTGATCACGTCGGTGCAGAAGACCGGGGCGGACCTCGGCATGGCGTTTGATGGCGATGGCGATCGTCTGGGCGTGGTCAGCCGCAGCGGTGAAATCATTTATCCGGATCGCGTGTTGATGCTGTTCGCGCGCGACGTGTTGTCGCGCCAGCCCGGGGCAACAGTGATCTACGACGTCAAATGTACCAGCCACCTGAAGGGGCAAATCCTCGACTCCGGCGGCAGTCCGTTGATGTGGCGCACGGGCCACTCGCTGATCAAGGCGAAGATGCGCGAGACGGGTGCGGAGCTGGCGGGCGAGATGAGCGGGCACTTCTTTTTCAAGGAGCGCTGGTACGGTTTTGACGACGGTATATATGCTGCTGCGCGGTTGCTGGAAATCCTTTCCGGCGATTTGCAGGGACGCACGCCGGAGGAGATCTTCGCGGCGTTGCCGCAGAGCGTTTCCACCCCGGAGTTGAAAGTGGCGATGGCTGAGGGTGAACCCTACCGGTTCATGGACAAATTTCGCCAGCAGGCGGATTTCGAGGATGCGACGCTGACCACCATCGACGGCGTGCGCGCGGACTGGCTCGATGGCTGGGGACTGGTGCGGGCGTCCAACACCACGCCGGTGCTGGTATTGCGTTTCGAGGCGGATGACGCTGCGGCGCTCAAGCGCATCCAGCAAATATTCCGCAAGTGGTTGCTGAAGGTGGATGCCGGGTTGAAGTTGCCGTTTTGAGTGGCGTGACAACGGACCGTGCACCGGCACTGCAGCCGGTGCCGAGCTTGGGCGCCGCGGCGGACCGCAGCTGCGGCGTTGGCAGCGCGACGGCAGGGTCGCTGCGGCAAGGCCCTATTGTTCGTCCTGGTGCTGCGCCGCGCGCAGCTCGCGATAGCGCGCCAGTTGTCGGCTTTGCGCCTGTACCGTCCTGGCCCGCGTCGCCTGTTGATGGGTCAGGGTGCTGCGCTGGCCGGTAACGACATTGCGCTGCTTGGCGATGCTCTCGACCAGAAACGGTGGTACCGATTCCTTGTTGCGCTCCAGGTCGGCGGCGCGCGCGAGAAGTTCGGTCAGCGCGTTCTCCTGGCTGCGCAAGTTGATCTGCGTGGTGTGGATCTGTTGATCGATGCTGTCCAGCGTTTGTTGCTGGTAGCTGCGGAATGCGCGCTCGTCCGGATAGGCGTTGAGCATCTGCGCTTCGCTGTTGGCCAGCTCCCTGGCCGCACGCTGCTGTGCTGCCTGTTGCGCAGCCAGCTTGTTCGCCGCCGCGCGCTCCTCGGGCGTGAGCTGGCGCTCCACGCGGCCGATCACGATGCCTTGATCGTTGACCAGGGAGTAGCCGTATTTCATGGCTTCGGCGCTGAGGCTGTCGCTGAAGTGCATCAGGCCCTGGGCGTCCTGCCACTTGTAACGGACATGGCTGCTCTCCTGGGCGAGCGCGAATTGGCTGGCGAACAGGATGGCAGCAACCAACAGGAACAGTGATTTGGGCATGGAGGCTCCCTTTGCGGCGAGTATAGCCGGCGGCCGGACGGGCACGGACCGGCTGCCGTCATGCGCCAGCTTACCCGCGGCGGACTGAACTCAGGACTGAACCCCATAGCGCGCGCGATAGGCGACCAGCGCGGCGTGTGCGGTTGCCAGTTCAGCGCGATCGCCGGCATAGGCCAGCACATCCGCCAGGTTGGCGATCGCGAGCACCGGGATGCCGTAATCCGCAGCGACTTCCTGCGCCGCGGATCGCGTTCCCGTGCCGCGTTCCTGGCGGTCGAGCGCAATCAGGACGCCGGCGGGTGTCGCGCCCTGGGCGCGAATCAACGCGAGCGATTCGCGCACCGCCGTGCCGGCCGTCATCACGTCATCCACGATCAGCACGCGCCCGGCCAGTGGTGCGCCGACCAGCGTGCCGCCTTCGCCATGGTCCTTGGCTTCCTTGCGGTTGTACGCCCATGGCAGGTCGCGTTGGTGTTGATCGGCCAAGGCAATCGCGGTGGCTGCGGCCAGGGCGATGCCCTTGTAGGCCGGGCCGAACAACATGTCCACCGCCAGCCCGGAGTTCACCAGCGCCTGGGCGTAGGCGCGACCGAGCTGGGCCAGCGCGGCGCCGGAATCCAGGCGGCCCAGGTTGAAAAAATACGGGCTGCTGCGGCCGGATTTCAGGGTGAACTCGCCGAAGCGCAAGACGCCGCGCCGCAACGTGAGGTCGATGAAATCGCGCTGATAATCGTGCACGGTAGTCTCGCTGACAGGGATGCTCAGGGGAGGGGACGCAACAGCAGTTGCTGCGCTCCGGAACGGCCGCCATGGTAGCGCTCGCCGCTGTCGACGAAACCGGCGCGCAGGTACAGATGCAGGGCGACGCGATTGCCGGTGCTCACGCTGAGCGCCAGCTGGCGCGCGGCCGGATAGCGGGCGGCAAGGTCCGGAAACATGGCGCGCAAGGCGGCCGTGCCCAGCCCCTGCCCTTGCCAGCGCGCGTCAATGAAAAACGCGCGCAGCCCGAGCGTGGGCAGCGCGAAATCGTGTCCGGCGATGCTGCGTCCATGCGGATCGATGCGGTAATGGCCGACAAGGGTGTCATCACGCCAGATTGCCATCGAGTCGCTGTCCGGACAGCACGCGAGATCGGCCAGTGCGTCGGCAATCATGCCCACCCAGACGCGCTGTGCGGGACGCACCCGCAGGTCGAGCAATGCCGCGCACGGAGCAACAGCTGTCGGCATGACGCGGAGGGTGATGGATGGTGGCATGGGCATTCCGATGGCGGTGGTGACGTGCCGCGGTTGTTATGATCGCGCATCATCATCGGAAAATCGCATGCGCATCATCAGTCTGAACGCCAATGGCATCCGCTCCGCCGCGAGCAAGGGCGTGTTCGAATGGCTGCACGTCCAGGACCCCGATGTGGTGTGCCTGCAGGAGACCAAGGCGCAGGAGGCCCAGCTCACCGACGCCATGTACCGTCCGCCTGGCCGTCACTGCTTCTATCGCGACGCCAGCAGCAAGAAGGGCTACAGCGGGGTGGCGATTTACTCGCGGCACAAGCCCGATACGGTGTTGACCGAATTGGGCTGGGACGAATTCGACAACGAGGGACGCTATGTCGAAGCGCGTTTCGGCAACCTCTCCGTGGTCTCGCTGTACGTGCCATCGGGCTCCTCCGGCGACGAACGCCAGCAGTTCAAGTTCAAGGCGCTGGAATGGCTCACGCCGATTTTCGACGCCTGGCTGGCAAGTGGTCGCGACTATGTCATTTGCGGCGACTGGAACATCGTGCACACGAAGAGCGACATCAGGAACTGGACGTCGAACCAGAAGAACTCCGGGTGCCTGCCCGCGGAGCGCGCGTGGCTGGATCTGCTGTTTCACCAGCGCGGCTGGGTCGACAGTTTCCGCGCGATCAAACCGGACGCGGTCGAATACACGTGGTGGTCCAATCGCGGTCAGGCGCGCGCCAACAACGTGGGGTGGCGCATCGATTACCAGGTGTGCACGCCGTCGTTGCGGGAGCGGCTGACGGGTTGTTCGATTTATCGCGAGCAGCGCTTTTCCGACCATGCGCCGTATATCGTCGACTATGCCGACTGAGTCGCCGTTGCGCCGACCGGCCCGACCGTCGGTGTGGCGGTCATTCACGCAGCCCGCCGCGTGGACGATGTGCCTTTTCGGCTTTTCCTCGGGCCTGCCCTTCCTGCTGGTGGCCGGCACGCTGGCCTACTGGCTGAAGGAAAACGGCATCGACCTGGCGGACATCACCATGATCGCCAGCGCGGGGATGACTTACGCATTCAAGTTTGTCTGGGCGCCGTTGCTCGACCACGGCCGGATTCCCGGTTTTGCCCGGCTCGGCCGGCGCCGCGGCTGGCTGCTGTTCGCGCAGCTTGCGGTGGTGGCCGGATTACTGGCGATGGCGCTGCTGACCCCTGCCCGGCTGGCAGCCTTTGTGGTGGCCACGCTGGCGGTGGCGTTTTTCGGTGCCACGCAGGACATCGCCGTGGATGCGTATCGCATCGAGATTGCGCCAATCGAGGATCAGGGTGCGCTGGTGGCGACCTATTCACTCGGCTACCGGATCGGCTTGCTGGTGGCCGGGGCGGTGGCGTTGATCATGGCCGATCATGTGGCTTGGCGGCTGGTGTACGTCGTGATGGCGTTGGTGATGTTGGTGCCCATTGCCACCACGTTGCTGGCTCGCGAGCCGGTGGTGCTGCGCGTGCAGCCGGGGCGCTGGCGCGATGTGATGCGCGAGAGCGTGCTCGACCCATTCGCCGATTTCTTCCGGCGTTACGGCTGGGCGCTGGCCGGCGTGACGTTGCTGTTCCTGCTGCTGTTCAAGATGCCCGAGCAGGCGACCATCGGCGGCATCATGAGTCCGTTCTATCGGGACATGGATTTCACCAAGACGCAGATCGGCACCATTACCAAGATCTACGGGATCTGGATCGGCATTGTCGGCGTGTTCATCGGCGGCGCCGCAGTTGCCAGGTGGGGGGCGTGGCGTCCGCTCGGCGTCACCATCGTGTTGTGTGGCTGCAGCAATTTGCTGTACTTGCTGCTGATTGCGCATCCTGGCAACTTGATCGTGCTGACCCTGGTGATCTCCGGTGAAAATCTCACCCTCGGCATGCTGGGGCCGCCGACCGTGGCGTTTCTGTCCTCGCTGGTCAACCGCCAGCACACGGCCACGCAATATGCGTTGCTGAGTTCGCTGGTCAATCTGCCGGGCAAGTTGCTCGGCTTTTTCGCCGGCGGCATTGCCACGACGGTCGGCTACGGTGGCTATTTCATCATCACGGTGCTGGGGGTATTGCCGGCCATGTTGCTGTTTGCCTGCCTGTGGCCCCGTTTTCGTGGCTTCGAACGCGAACGTGAGGCGGCGACCGCAACGGGCTGACCTGACCGCGAACGCGCAGCAATGCCAGGCGGACCGCGAAATCCGTGGCGCATGGCACAGCTTCAGAAAGCATCTGCAACTATTTTCCGCGAAGGGGCAGGTGCAACGTGGAGTGCCGCTGATGCCGGACCTGATCGTGCAGCACGTCGATGGCTTGCTGGCAGAGCGCATCAAGGCGTTGGCCAGGCATCGCCAATGTTCAGTCAATGATGTGCTGCTGGAGGCCTTGCGCCACGGGTTGGGTGTGGCTGCGGCGCAACAGCGCAGCGAAAATCTGCTCGACCCGCACTCGTTGCGGGTGCCGGACGGGCGTTGGGAGGCGGCCGAGCGCGGTGTGTTTCAGGAGGCGTTGCAGGCTTTGGCCGACACCCGCCCGACCCAGTTGGCACCGGCGAGCAATCGTTATGAGGAACCCGACCCGGGCGCTGCGTAGATAGCCCCGAGCACCCGTGGTCCGCGGGCGCCAGTCACTGCCGGCAGATTGCCTGACAAGCCAAGCAGGCGTTGCCGCGCAAGCCATGCAAACGCCGTGGCCTCGAGCAGGTCCGGGTCGATGCCTGCGCTTGCGGTGCTGGTCACCTCGACCGGATGCAGCAGTTCCTGCAGTCGGTGCATCAGGACGCCGTTGCGCACACCGCCGCCGCACACCAGTACCTGGCTCGCGGCGGCGGCATGCCCGCGAATGGCCTGGGTCACGCTGCGCGCGGTCAGTTCCAGCAGCGTGGCTTGTACGTCGGGCGCGGCGACTGTGCGCAGCTGCGGGTGATCAGCCAGCCAAGCCAGGTGGAAGTATTCGCGGCCACTGCTTTTGGGTGGCGGCAGGGCGAAGTAGTCATCTGCGAGTAGCGCCTTGAGCAGTTGCGCATCGACCTGGCCGCTGGCCGCGTACGCGCCGTCGCGATCGAATGGCGCGCCGCACTGGCGCAGACACCACGCATCCATGAGTGCATTGGCCGGTCCGGTGTCGAAGCCCAGCACGCCGCCATCGGCGCCAAGCACACTGATATTGGCGATCCCGCCAAGGTTGAGTACGACGCGCGTCTGTCCCGGTGTGGACAGCAGCGCCGCGTGCACCGCCGGTACCAGTGGTGCACCCTGTCCGCCCGCAGCAATGTCGGCGCGGCGGAAGTCGGCCACGACATCGATGCCGCAACGCTCGGCGATCACGGTGGGATCGCCGATTTGCAAGGTGAAGGGATACTTGCCGACTGGTCGATGGCGCATGGTCTGGCCGTGTGAACCGATGGCGCGAACCGTCGTCGCGGAGATGTTGTCGCGCTTCAGGAGCGTCAACGCCGCCTCGGCGAAGCACTCGCCGATTTCAACGTCCAGCCGGCCAAACACGTCCAGATCAATGCCGGACTCGGCCTGTGCCAGCGCCAGCAGGCGCGTACGCAAAGACGCCGGCCATGGGTGCACGTAACCGGCCTGCAACCGCGGCTTGCCGTCCTGGAAGTGGACCAGCGCCACGTCAATGCCGTCGGCGCTGGTGCCGGAGATCAGGCCGAGATACAACGCGTCGGCATCGCCCATGGGCACGATCAGCTGTCGTGGTTGGCCGGGGCGGCGGTGCGGGCCAGTTGCATGCGGTGGTCCAGTTCCGTCAGACGCGCCATTTGCGGACGGACCACTTCACTCTTGAAACGTGCCAGTTGTGCTGCGGGCAGAACTTCCGGTTTGGGCAACGTGACTGTTTGCGGGTTGCGCTGCACGCCGTTGACGCGGAACTCGTAATGCAGGTGTGGACCGGTGGCCAGGCCCGTCATGCCGACATAGCCGATCACCTGACCCTGGCGCACGTGTTGGCCCACTTTCTCCTTGGCGAAACGCGACATGTGTCCGTAAGCGGTGCTGATGGAGTTGCTGTGCTGGATCAGCACGAAGTTGCCGTAGCCACGCTCCCAGCCCCGGTACTTGATCACGCCGTCACCCGCCGCATGGATGGGCGTGCCGCTGGGTGCCGCGTAATCGACGCCCTTGTGCGCGCGCATCCTGCCCAGAATCGGATGCATGCGACCGGCACTGAAGCGTGAGGAAATGCGGGTGAAGTCAACCGGGATGCGCAGAAACGATTTCTCGATCGGCCGGCCATCTTCGCTGAACCAGCCATAGCTGCCATCGGCTTTCTTGAATCGGTAGGCGGTATAGCGCTTGCCCTGGTTGGTGAACTCGGCGGCGGTGATGTCGCCCTCGCCATAGCGCATGCCGTCGCGGTAGACGTCGTCGTAGATCACGGTAAAGCTGTCGCCGGCGCGCAGATCCTGCACGAAGTCGATGTCGTACTTGAACAAGTCCGCCAGCTTGCCCACCATCGCCGCGTTCATGCCTGCCTGATCACCGGCTGCATACAGGTTGCTGCGGATCACGCCGTGCGCGACTTGTTCGCGCAAGTCCATGTCGCGTTTCTGGATGGTCACTGCGGCGGCTGCACCGTCGAGACGTATCGTGGCGCGGTTGGCTTCATCCTGATCGAAACGCAGGCCCTTGAGGGTGCCGTCGCTGTCGAGCAGGAAATCGAACTCCTGGCCAGGGTGGATGTTGTGCAATGCGGACTTCGCACTGCCGGCGGCGTCCATGACGTTTTGCAGGTCGGTCATGCTCAGACCGCGGCCGTTGAAGATATCCGACAGCGTCTGCCCGGGTTGCACGCGCACCACCTGCCAGTCGTCGACGGTGGGGACAGCGGGGAGCGACGCCGCCCGCGGCAGCGGCAGCGCCAGCAGGGCGTGAGCCTCAGGCAGGGGTGCCGGGCGCATGGCACTGGCCCATGCCGGCATGAGAATGCCCGAGAGCAACGTGAGCAACAGGGCGGTGCTGGCCAGTACCAGCCGCTCGCGATGCCAGCGCAGCGGTTCAACTTCACCCGTGCGATTGAACGACCAGTGCGAGCAACGCTTGTAGAACAGCGAGTGCCGGCGCTGTGCCTTGCGACAAATGGCCCGCTTGCGCGCGCGGAACGCCCTTCGCTTTCCTTCCAGCATGCGCTGTCTACCCCGCGTACAAAGTAACAAACATCGCGTACCATAACGGTCATGTGTAAACGACGTCAACGCCTTTTCGATCAAGGGTTTGCAGGCGTTCTTCGGTTAACGCACAATTAACTTCTTCCGCACAATCCGCTGTCTGGGCGGCCTGTCGCGTTCCATTGGCCTTAGAGAGAGAACATGAGCGAGCTTGAGCGGGCGCTGACCACGATTGCGCGTGGTACCGACGAAATCATCAAGCGTGAAGATCTGGTCCAGCGGTTGCAAAGTGGCCGCCCGTTGCGAATCAAGGCGGGCTTCGACCCGACGGCGCCAGACCTGCACGTCGGCCACACCGTTCTGCTCAACAAAATGCGGCAGTTCCAGGACCTGGGCCATCAGGTGATTTTCCTGATCGGCGACTTCACCGGCATGATCGGCGACCCTACCGGCAAGAACATCACCCGCAAACCGCTCACCCGGGAGGACGTGCTGGCCAACGCCGGGACCTATGCCGAACAGGTGTACAAGGTGCTCGATCGCGAGAAGACCGAGTTGCGCTTCAACTCCGAGTGGTTTGGGCAGATGAGCGCGGCGGACATGATCAAGCTGGCCGCCCAGCACACCGTGGCACGCATGCTCGAGCGCGACGACTTCACCAAACGCTACGCGGCGCAGCAGCCGATCGCGATCCACGAATTCCTGTATCCGCTGGTGCAGGGTTACGACTCGGTGGCGTTGAAGTGCGACGTCGAGCTCGGAGGCACCGACCAGAAGTTCAATCTGCTGATGGGCCGGGCGCTGCAGGAACACTACGGCCAGCCGCCGCAGATCGTGCTGACCATGCCGCTGCTGGAAGGCCTGGACGGCGTCAACAAGATGTCCAAGTCGCTGGGCAACTACATCGGCATCAACGAGCCGGCAATCGACATGGTGACCAAGACCATGAAGATTGGCGACGAGTTGATGTGGCGTTGGTTCGAGCTGCTCAGTTTCGACGTGTCGCTGGATGCGCTGGCGCAGATGAAACGCGATGTCGCCGCGGGCGTGCTCAATCCGCGTGACGCGAAACTTCGCCTTGCCCGCGAACTCGCCACCCGTTTTCACGATGCCGCTGCTGCTGAGCGTGCCATCGCTGGTTGGCATGCCGTGGTGCGGGGTGAAGGCGATACCTCGGTGTTGCCGCAGGCAGACATCGTGGTACCAGCCGAAGGCCTGCGCATGGCGGCGTTGCTGACCGCCGCGGGCTTGACCGCGAGCAACTCCGAAGCGAGCCGCAAACTGAAGGAGCGTGCCGTGCGTATTGACGCGCAGGTTGTGGAGGATGCGCAGCGGGTTTTTCACTCCGGTTTCGAGGGCGTGTTGCAGGTTGGCAAACGCAACTTTGCCCGCGTGCGACTCGTGCACGGCTGACGCGCGTCAGGCGCATCCGGCGGCGAGTGTCGGGAGGCAACGGGGACGAAATTGCGTGCCTGGTCGGCGGCGCATTCGGGACGGGCCGCAAGAAACACTTGATTAAAAAACCACACGACGTATGATTCGCGCCCCGCCGTCGTATCGCGTGGTGCAATCGGTCGTCCCACCTCGAAGAGAAAGCTGCAACGAGTGTGTTGACGGGTGGTTAAAGCGATGTAGAATGGGCGGCTCACTCAGGGCGAAATGCCATGAGGCGTCACCGGGCAACCGGTGGCAAGCGAAGATCTTTGACAGTGTGCGCAGGTGAATTGTGTGGACGCCTTGCGGGGAGCGGTTGCGACCGGTCCAAAGCAATGCAAGCGTCCAACCAAAGAAAGTCAGCAATGAGTTTTACGGTTGGGACAACGCTTCAAGAAGACAGATGGCGAAGCCCGCGAGGGTGGAGTTGTCGAAAACTTAAGTGAAGAGTTTGATCCTGGCTCAGATTGAACGCTGGCGGCATG
>DAITPL010000002.1:0-86404 GCA_036833615.1 Rhodanobacter sp. | reverse complement strand
CGCCGGCCTTTCGGGTTGCGACGTAGTTGCGCATACCGGCACTGCGGCGGGCAGTTGCCCGCCCTACATGACGACGCGCTCCACGCGCGCCAGCACACCAGCCAATGGCGTGCGCAGCAGCAACAGCGCGATGGCAATACCGCAGACATCGGCCAGCACATCGAGCCCATCGGCCGTGCGTGGTGGATTCAGCCACTGCAGGCCCTCGATCAGCACGCCGTAGGCCAGACAGCCCAGCGCGGCAGTGATGCGCGCCCGGCGCGCAACAAACACATTGCCCCACCACCCCATCAGGCACGCGAACCCCAGCGCATGCAGCAGCTTGTCGCCGTTGGGAAAATCCAGGCGCAACGCCGGGTCCGGCTCCAGCGCCTGATACAAGCCCCACAACATGAGCATGCTGCCCGCAGCGATCCACAGCCAATGCAGGCGCAGGCGTCCGGACGGCCATGCGCCCATCACAGCCGCCGGCGTTGATCGGTCTCGAACAGGCCGGCGGGAAGTGGCAAATCGGTCATTTGCCTGGTCATCAACATGGCCTGGAAGCGTTCGCCCATGGCCTCGGGCAGCATCAGGCGTTTGACCTGCTGGGCCACCTGCTGCCGCGCGAGGTCATCGGTGGCGGCCGCCTGCTCGAAGGCAAACGCCTCCGGCAACCCGGCACCAATCAGGAACTGCGCTTGCGACCAGTACCCCGCGATCTCGCAGCCGGCATGAGAGCCGGCTTCGGCCAGCGCGGTGAAATCCACTGACGCCGTGAGATCGTTCAAGCCAGGCAGCCACAACGGATCGTCGTGCGCGTTATGCCGGTAATGCGCCATCAGCGTGCCATCGCCACGCTCGGGCAGATAAAACTCGCGGCGCACGTAACCGTAGTCCACAAACAGCAACAGCCCGCGGCGCAGCGAGCCGGCAATGGCATCCATCCAGTACGGCAATTGCGGCAGGATCTCGGAGCGGTAGCCATCCGCGAAATCCGTACCCAGCGAGCGCTCGACGTGGTGCACGGCGCCGCTTACCAGCGTATCTGCCGGACGATCCACCCGTTGCAGGCAACCATCACCGGTCAATGCCACATGTTCCTCATAGACCTCGCCGCCACGCACGGTAAAACGCGTGGTCGGCAGCGCATCGATCACCTCGTTCGCAAACAGTACGCCTTGCCAGTCATGTTCCGGCGGACGATCCAGCCACTGCACGCGTGCGCTGAGCTCGGTGGGAAGTTTCGCGTTCAGGCGTGCGCGCTGGCGCTCGCGCAAATCGGCGCTGGGTTCGAGCATCAGATAACGCCGTGGCAAGCTGCCACTCGCGGCCAATGCCTGCAACGCAACTTCAGCAAACGCGCCGCTGCCACCGCCCAGTTCGAGGAAATCTGCCTCGGCGCCGAGCAGCGCCAGCGTCGGCTGCAGTGCGTTTGCCACGCAACGCGCAAACACGCCACCCAACTCCGGCGCGGTGACAAAGTCGCCTTCCGCGCCAAACTTCATCCTGCCGGCACTGTAGTAACCCAGCCCCGGCGCGTACAGGCAGCGCTCCATGTATTGCGCAAACGCCAGCGGCCCGTGGGCAGTGATCATCTCGCGCAGCAGTTGCAGCAAGCGGTCGGAGTGCGCGCGCTCATCGGCGCTGGGTTCGGGGAGTCGGGACGGCATGCGCAATATCGATGGCGGAAAGCGCCACCAGCATAGCGGATGCCGCCTTGCGACTCGCGCCAAAGCATGACAAGTCACCGGCGCAGCAGGCGACGCCCCACGACCCTGAGCGAAGTAGCGACAAACCGTCGGGCCATTGTGGCGGGGCGGTACTGCCTGCCAGCCTTTGCTCCGGAATACGAACCTGCGCACCAATGACGGCCACTGCCTGCCTTGCAGCGCGGCAACGGCACGCGCGCCGGAGCCAAGTCAGCACCGGCAACGGCGCGTTGTGACGATCAAAAATCCTTTTGCAGGCTGAGGTACACACCACGCCGCGGGCCGAACTGCGGTGCGCCCACGCCAATGCCGCTGCCGTCACGCAACTCGTACGTGCGATCCAGCACGTTGATCAGCGCCAGCTGCGCGTGCAGCGGGCCGAAGCGCGCGAAGGCGAAATCGTGCGCGAGGTTGAGATTCAACTGGAAGTACGCCGGCAGCGAAGCACCGTTCGGCACCTCGCCGTCCCTGCGCAGGCCGCTGCCGAACAGGTAGTTGGCACCCAAGCGCGTGTGCTCGCCCAGCGCGTAGTTCGCGCCGCCCGAGGCGGTGAGCTTCTGGTCGTGATCGAGATGGATCCAGTGGTGGTTCACCCAGGCGAGGTCGTCCGGGTCGAAGTTGTACTGGCTGCTGATGATGCGTTGGCCGAGCGCCTTGCCGAGCGAAGCGTTGAAGTAGGCGGACAGCGGTCCCTGCTCGTAGTTCACCGTGAACTCCACGCCTTTCACCCGCCCTTGCGCGTAGTTGAAGGTGGCGTAGACCAGCGCGGAGCCGAATTGGCCCTCGTCCTGCAGGCGCCGCACCTTGCGGTAATAGGCGTCCACACCGACGGTCCAGGCCGCACCAAGTTTCTGCGAGACGCCGACATCGAAGTAGTCCGAGCGCTCGGCCAGCGGCGTGTTGTTGCCGCTGTCCACCACTGCGTTGGTAGTGCCGTCGAACTTCGCGATGTTGCTGCTCGCGATCATCTCGGTGGCGGGCGGAGTGAAGTAGCGCGAGTAGCCGGCATGCACGGCGGTGCCGTTGCCCGCCTGCCACAGCAGACCCAGGCGCGGGCTCAGTTGGCTCTCGCGGCGCACCAGTTGGTAGCGGTCGCCGCGCACGCCGGCGTTCAACGTCCAGCTCTCGCCAAGGTGCCATTCGTCCTGCACATAGGCCGACCAGGTTCTGGCGAGCAGACGGCTATCGTCGAGGATGTGGACCGGCGTGGTGCTGGTCTGTTCGCCATCGGCATCGGCCGGGAACGCCCAGGCGTCGTTGCCGCTGGCGGCGCGCTCGAAGCTGCCATAGATGCCGTAGCGCAGGGTATGGCGGTTGCCCAATGGCGTGGAGAAATCCGCCTGCAAGGTGCTGGCGCGGCTGCTGCGGCTGACGGCCGAGGCCACGCCGTTGAACATCAGTTCGCCGATCCGGTCCGGGGTGTAGGCGAGGCCGCTGTAGCGCTGGCCCAGCGACAGCTGGTAGTCGGTCGTACCCAGCCTGCCCTGCAGCGCGAGCACGCCGAAGCGGGTATTTTCGCGCTGGCGTTCATCAAGTTCTGCGGAGTTGAAATCCACCGTATCGAGGTAGCCGAACTGCGGCGTCTGACCCGGATTGTTCGGAATCTGGAAGCGGTTGTTGGCGACGCCGAACAGCAGGCTCAGGCGAGTATCGGCATTGAACAGGTAACTGATGTCGCCGAAGCCCTTGACTTGGTTGGTGTGGTCGTGGATCGGTGTTTTGCCTGGCGTGGGATTCTCGATGCCGGCGTCGTTTTCCATGTAATTGCCGGTGAAGAACCAGCTCCAGCGCTCGTTGCTGCCCCACACCGAGGCGCTCGGGTTGATCGTGCCGTGGCTGCCGCCGGTGATGCCCGCGCTGCCGCCGTTGCCGAGGTCGCGGCCGCTCCGGGTGGTGATGTCGACCACGGCCGCGGTGCGCAGGCCGTACTGCGCCGGCAGCGCGCCGTCGAGCAGTTTCACGCTGTCGACCATGTGTGCGTCGAGGCTCTGCCCGAAGCCGCCGATTGACTCGGGAATGACCACGCCGTTGATGCGGTATTGCAAGTTCGCGTGGTCGCCGCGCACGTGTACGCCGCCATACGCATCCTGCACCACGCCCGGCGCCTGCAGCAGCACCTGGTTCATCGGCGTGGAAGCGCCCAGCGGCAGCTGGGCGATCGCCCGACGATCGATGACGTACTGGCTGCTGCCAGTGTCCGGCGACAGCGCGTTGCGCGCCCGATCCAGTGTGGCGGAGACCGAGACCGCATCCAGGTCCTGCACCTGGGCCGGCGACTTGTTGCGACTGCCGCCGTCCGCCGGGTCGGCCCCATTCACGGCGACGAAGGGGGCAGCGGCACTCATTGCCGGTGTCGCGTCGGTAGCGTCGGCGGCATGGCCGGTGGTCGCACTCAGGGCGACAGCAAGAGTCACGGCGAGCAGTGGGAGTTTCATCGGCACTCAACGGGGATCAACAGGTTCACGTGTTGTTATATTATAACATTTCTGACGACCTTTCCGCCCTGCTGCATCCCGGGTCGTGCTTGCCAACGAACCCGTTGATCCGTGCTTCATGCAACGTCCCTAGACTGGGAGGGCACATGCCGCGACCAGCAACGTCCCACGGAGCCACGCATGACCCAGTCCAGCCAGCAGGTACCCGCCGTCATCGCTTCGGCCGAGCATCGCCGGATAACGCAGGCGATCCTGGATTTCGTGAGTCACGTGCCGGACAGCCACATCGACAGCGGCGCGAACCCGGCAGCGGCCGCGCAACACCTGTCAATCCGCGCCGCCCAACGTGCCGCGCTGACCGCCGGTTCGCTCGCGCTGCCGCCAGGACCGCTGGGCTGGTTGACACTGCTGCCCGAGCTGCTCGCCATCTGGAAAATCCAGGGTCAGCTGGTCAGCGACATTGCCGCCGCCTACGGTCGCCACGCCACGCTGGGTCGCGAACAGATGATGTGGTGCCTGTTTCGCCACACCGCTGCGCAGGCATTTCGCGACCTCGTGGTGCGCATGGGCGATCGGCTGATCTTTCGCCGCATGTCGTACGGCATCGCGCAAAGCGTGGCGCGGCAGATCGGGGCCAGGCTGGGCCGGCGCATGGTGGGCAACGGCGTTACGCGCTGGCTGCCGGTGGTGGGTGCGCTGGGTGTCGGCGCGTATGCGTATTACGACACCATGCAGGTGGCCGGCACGACGATTGAAATGCTCGAGGGCGAAGTGGCGATGGAAGACGCTGCGGCGGCCGGCGTCGACCCCGCGGGCAGTGGCGCGCCTTCGTCGCGTGCCAGGCCGGCGACTGGCGCCAAGAGCACACGGCACGCTGTCGCGAGGAAGATGGATGCCGCGGTATCCGACGCGGCACACAAGGTGGTGACTGCCGCACGCAAACGCCTTCCCGGCAAGACCGCACGCAAACCGCCGCAGTCACCAGACAAGCAGTGACGTGCGCCGGCTTGGCTTGTGCGCGGGTGACGCGCCGCGTACTTTGCGCCTACCCGCGACCGTGGAAGTCGACGCATGCACACAGCTCACGCACAACCTGTCGCACTGATCACCGGCGCCGCGCATCGTATCGGCGCCGTGATTGCCCGTACGCTGCACGCCGCTGGGTACGACGTGGCGCTCCACTATCGGCACTCTGCCGCCGACGCCGCTGCATTGGCTGCGGAGCTCGAAGCACGGCGCGCGCACAGTACGCTGCTGCTGCCCGCGGAGCTGACCGAAATTGCCGCGTTGCCTGCATTGATCGACGCGCTGCTGATGCATTACGGACGACTTGATGCCCTGGTCAACAACGCTTCGACTTACTACGCGACCCCGGTGGGCGCCGCCACAGCCGCGCAATGGGACGAGTTGTTCGGGGCGAATGCGCGCGCGCCATTTTTTCTCAGCCAGGCCGCGGCGCCGGCATTGCGCAACACGGGCGGTGCGATCGTCAATATTGCCGACATCTACGCCGAGCGCCCGCTACCGGCGCACACGCTGTACTGCATGAGCAAGGCCGCGCTGGTGATGCTGACACGCAGCCTGGCGGTGGAGCTTGGTCCGGAGATTCGCGTGAATGCGATTGCCCCCGGCAACATCCTGTGGTCGACCAATCCGGTCAAGGCGGAGACACCGGCCATCGTCACGCAGCGCACCACGCTGGCACGTCAGGGTTCACCGCAGGAAATCGCCGACGCCGTGCTGTACCTGCTGCGCGACGCCCGCTATTGCAGTGGCGTCGTGCTCCCGGTGGACGGCGGACGCTTGCTGCACGTGTGATCCGCACTCAATGCACGTCGCGCGTCTGCGCAGCGTCGCGTACGACCACCACCCCGGCCTGACGCAACAGCCCGCGTACCAGCGCACGATCAAATTCACGCTTGTCCAACGCGTGCGGATACGCGTGCCACTGGCCGTCGATGAAACACGCGAGCAAGTCGATATCGATCGCCACCTCATTGCTGCGCGTGCGGTCGCGCCCGAGCGCCAGCTCGATCTGCCGAATCTGCGCGTGCGCGCCGGCGCTGGTAGCGGTCACGTCCCATGTCACCAGCGCGTTGTGGAACTGGCGGGCGCTGCCATCATCCGCCGCAAACCGCTGGATTGGCGTCAGCCAGACGGCTGCACCGCTTTGGTCAAGCTGCCTCAACGCCTCACGCATGAGCGTGTCGTCGGCGCGGCTGGAACCCAGCAGCAACAACCAGCGCAACGCGGGTTCACGCATAGTCGCGCTGCACACAGACGCCAACGCGCGCGCAACCCAGCGCGGCAGCAGCCATCGGTTTGTCGATACGCAACTCGATCGAGCGTGGATGAAACTGCCCGGCCAGCAGCGCGCAGCAACTTTCCGCCAGCGTTTCCAGCAGTTCGTCCGTGCGCGCGGCCACGTGTTCGCGCAATGCCTGCACCACGCTGGCGTAGTCCAGTGCGGCGCCCAACGCCGTCACCGCGCGATTGTCGTACCCCAGCCGCACGCCAACCAGCAGCGGCTGGCGCAGTTCGCGCTCCCAGGCATAGGCCCCGACCACGGTGTCCACACGCAAATCTTCAATACACACGGTATCCATGGCGCTCAACGATAACGACAGTGCGCACAGGTTCAAGGAGCGCAGGCGCGGATGCAAGCAAAACCACTGCGGCCCGACCGCGTGCGATCATGCACGAATGACTGCCTTCTCGACACTCGCCCTGCAACCGGCCCTGCTCGCCAGCCTGGAAACGCTCGGCTACGCCACGATGACGCCGGTGCAGGCGCAAAGCCTGCCGCCAATGCTGGCTGGTCGCGACGTCATTGCGCAGGCCAGGACCGGCAGTGGCAAGACCGCAGCGTTCGGGTTGAGTCTGCTGCAGTCGCTCGATGTCAACGTCACCCGCCTGCAGGCGCTGGTGCTGTGTCCGACCCGTGAGCTGGCCGATCAGGTCAGCAAGGCCATCCGCAAGCTGGCCGCCAACATTCCCAACGTGAAGCTGCTGACCCTGTGTGGCGGCATGCCGCTCGGCCCGCAACTGGCCTCGCTCACGCACGACCCGCATATCGTGGTCGGCACCCCCGGACGCGTGCAGGAACATCTGAAAAAAGGCAGTCTGCACGGCGGCGGGATCAAGGTGCTGGTGTTGGACGAGGCGGACCGCATGCTCGACATGGGTTTCACCGAGGCGATCGATGACATCATCGGGCGCATCGCCAAACATCACCAGACGCTGCTGTTCTCGGCGACCTATCCCGACGGGATGCAGGCCGTCAGTCAGCGCGTGCAACACGACCCGGTGAATGTGCGCGTCGACGCGCCAACGGGCCAGCCACCAGCCATCGAACAGCGCTTTCACGAAGTGGAGCCGGCGCAGAAGCTGGACGCGCTGGCGCAACTGCTGGGTCGCGCCTGGATCACCGATGGCGACCAGAATCAGGCCCTGGTGTTCTGCAACATGCGCCGCGAAGTGGCTGCCGTGGCGCAGGAGCTCGATCACCGCGGCTTCTCCGCGCTCGCGCTGCACGGCGACATGGAGCAGCGTGACCGCGACGAAGTGCTGGTGCGCTTCAGGAACCACAGTTGCGCGGTGCTGGTGGCGACCGACGTGGCCGCGCGCGGGCTGGACATCATCGGCCTGCCGCTGGTGGTGTGTTACGACCTTGCGCATGATCCGGAAACCCACACGCACCGCATCGGCCGCACCGGCCGCGCCGGTCAGACTGGCCTGGCGCTCACGTTGTGCACCCCGCGCGAGCGTCCCAAGGCCACCAGCATCGAAGCCATGACCGGCGTGCCGCTGCCATGGCACCCGCTGAAAGTTGCACCACCACGTGGCAAGACCCTGCACCTGGCGCCGATGAAAACCCTGGTGATCGACGCCGGGCGGCGCGACAAACTGCGCCCCGGCGACATTCTCGGCGCGCTCACCGGTGATGCCGGGCTGGCCGCAACAGACATCGGCAAGATCGACGTGTTTGCCACTCGCGCCTACGTGGCGATCCGCCGTGCGCGCGCCAACAAGGCGCTGGAGCGGTTGCGGGCGGGCAGGATCAAGGGCCGCAATTTCCGCGTGCGAGCCCTGGGCTGAACCCATGCGCAACCACGTCTCCAACCGCCTCCACCGCACCCCGCCGCCGCTCCAGTTGCTGTGGCTGACGTTGCTCATCCTCGGCTTGGCATGCGGCGGCGCGCACGCGGCAATACCGGTCTACGGCTACCGGATCGTGCATGCGTATCCGCACGACCCCAATGCGTACACCGAAGGCCTGTTTTACCGGGACGGCTATTTGTATGAGAGCACGGGCAAAGTCGGGGCGTCGACGGTGCGCAAGGTGGCACTGGAAACCGGTGCGGTGGCGCAACGCCATGACGTGCCGGCACCGTATTTCGGTGAAGGCATCGTCGACTGGAAGCAGCGGCTGATCCAGCTTACCTGGCGCGCCCAGACCGGCTTTGTCTATGACCTCGCCAGTTTCAGACCGCAACGCACGTTTGCCTATCCCGGTGAAGGCTGGGCGCTGACGCGCAGCGACAAACACCTTTACATGAGCGACGGCTCGGCCGTGTTGCGCATCCTGGACCCCGACACACTGGCGACCATCGGCAACCTCATGGTCATGGCCGATGGCGTGCCAGTGACCAACCTCAACGAACTGGAATGGGTGCACGGTGAGATCTACGCCAACATCTGGCTCAGCAACCGCATCGCCCGCATCGATCCGGCCACGGGCCAGGTCATCGGCTGGATCGACCTCAGTGGACTGCTCGACGTCAGCCAACTGCCCGACCCGGCGAACGACGTGCTCAACGGCATTGCCTGGGACGCCGAACACGACCGGCTATTCGTCACCGGCAAGTGCTGGCCCAAGCTGTTCGAGATCAAACTCCTGCACGATCGCAGCGGCGCCGGGCACGGGAAATAGGACCGCCCGTTGCCACGGCTTGCTCACCGGAACATGAACCAGAATCGTTCCCGGTGATTGTGTTCCCGGCCGCTGACGGTCGGGGCATCGGGCGCGTCGCCGATGCCTGGCCGGCCAAGTTTGGTCATACGGGCGGCGCGGTTGTGGGCGGGAATGGCGCTGCCGTGCGCCTGCCGGGTCACGACCTGACCCCCAGCGTCACGACAACCGGTGTGCCGACGCGCCGCCGACCGCGTCCTCATCCCCCTACACGATGCGTTGGTAGCCGTGACCCGTACGCAAGGATGTATTCGCTGACCACATGTGTCTGTCGACGCCAAGTGCATGCCTCGCAATCCGCAATCCAGGGCGAAGTGCGGCACGGTGCTCGACGATTTTGCGGCACGACCACCGTGACGGCTTCACGCCAGACGTGGGGCAGTAACGTTGACCTGGCGTTGACCCCGTTGCCTGTACTGTGCGCCGCTTACGGACATGGGGAGACAATCAGGAGCGAACCGGGTGAGCCGCAGCCGTGGGATCCAAGGCGCACAAACCGGGTCGTCAGGATCGTCATGCACGCGGGGTGGCAGGCTTCACGCGTGAAATGTCGATCCGTCTGAACTAGTGAACACACACAATAAATACACCGATCCAGCCATTGGCCTGCCGGGAGGCTCTGTTACCGTCCTTCACGTTGGTTCCGGCATGCTCTGTGCTTGGTATCAGCAATTGGTGGATTAAGCGTAGGTCATTGTAAGTAGGGCGTCGGTCATGGATCGAACTGCTTCGCGCTCTTCGTATAACAATTTGCTCCATTCGCGACTGGACGGACCACCGATAGGTGGCCCACGCAAGGAAAGGGCACCTACATGTACAAATTGTTCCGGCGACGCGCCTTGGGTTGGCAGTTACTGCTGGTATCAGTCGAGTTTGCGCTGCTCGTGAGCGGCGCTCGTGTAGCGGGGGTGCTGCGCTACTGGGGAGATGCTGCTACCCAGGCCACGTTCGACGAAATGCTGCGCTGGCGCGCGCCACTGATCGCCGTGGTGTTGATTCTGGCAATGGCGGCACTTGGCCTGTATCAGGTTCACCTGCGCGCCGGCTGGCTCGGGCGGCTCAGCCGCCAGGCCATTGCTTTCGTGTTGGGCGGTGTGCTGCTGACCGTGTTGTATTACCTGGCTCCCGCCACATTCCTGGGCCGCGGGGTGCTGGGCATCACACTTGCGCTGGGCTACGTCGCCGTGGCCGCGTGGCGGGTACTGTTTCTGAGCCTGGTGGACGCGGACTTGTTCAAGCGCCGCGTGATTGTGCTGGGCGCCGGCGAACGTGCCGCGGAAATGGTGCGCAAAATGCGCCGCAAGACCGATCAACGCGGATTCAGGATCCTGGGCTACGTCCCGGTCGGTACCGACCCCATCAGTGTGCCGCGCGCAATGTTGCTGCAGCCGGATGGCGCGCTCTGCAAATGGGCAGCCGGCCTCGACCTGGACGAAATCGTGGTGGCCCCGGATGATCGCCGCGGTACCCTGCACGTGGAAGCGCTGCTCGAGTGCAAGCAGCGCGGGCTCGCGGTAACGGAACTCGCAGAGTTCATCGAGCGCGTGGCCGGCACGATCACCATGGATCTCACCAATCCGTCCTGGCTGGTATTCTCCGATGGCTTCAACGTTTCGCCGCTACGCCGCACCATCAAACGTGCCTTTGACATAGGCTTCGCATTATTGATATTGACGCTGACGTGGCCGCTGATGCTCCTTACCGCACTGGCGATCCGCCTGGAGTCGGGCCATGGTGCGCCGATCCTGTACCGGCAGGAGCGGGTTGGCGAAAACGGCAGAGCGTTTGCGATGATCAAGTACCGCAGCATGCGCACCGACGCGGAATGTGACGGCGTAGCGCGCTGGGCGGCCAGAAACGACAATCGCGTGACCCGGGTCGGACGTTTCATCCGCAAGGTCCGGCTGGACGAATTGCCCCAATTATGGAATGTGTTGCGTGGCGACATGAGCATCATCGGTCCACGTCCCGAACGTCCGCAGTTCGTGCAGGATCTCAACAACCGGATCCATTACTACGCATTGCGACATTGCGTGAAACCGGGACTCACCGGCTGGGCCCAATTGCGCTACTCCTACGGGTCATCCGTGGAGGACGCCAGGGAAAAGCTGAAATTCGACCTGTTTTATGTAAAAAACCACAACTTCGTGTTCGACCTGGCAATTCTGGTCCAGACCGTGGAAGTGATACTGTTCGGGCGCGGCGCGCGTTGAAATCTATGGAGAGCAAGCAAGTGAAAAAGTCACCGCGAAACTGTGTTTTCTGGCTGATCATGGCAACTGCCCTGCTGTTGCTTGGCGGCTGCGTGAGTACACCAGTTGTCAGTGGTCCGACGACGACGGCCCCACCGGTGGATCGCTACATAATCGGTCCCGGTGACGCGCTGGAAATTTTCGTACGCGACAACCCCACGCTGACCACGACCGTGCCGGTACGACCGGACGGGCGCGTCTCCATTCCGCTGGTACAGTCCATCGTGGCGGCCGGCAAGACGCCGGACGAACTGGCGGCGGATCTGGAGAAGGAATTGGGCCGCTACATCCGTACTCCGCTGGTGACCGTCATCGTCAAGAGTTTCGTGGGTGCGTATAGCCAACAGGTACGCGTGGTCGGACAGGCAGCGACGCCCAAGGCGGTGCCCTATCGCAGTGGCATGAGCGTCCTCGACGTGATGATCGAGGTCGGTGGCCTGACCAAGTTTGCCGCCGGTAACAACGCCAAGATCATCCGACGTCTGCCTGACGGCACCGAACAGACTATCCCGGTGCGGCTCGGTGAGCTGATGAACGGCGCGATCAACCAGAACGTGGTCATGCGGCCGGGGGATATTCTGATCATCCCCCAGTCATTGTTTTGATGCGCCATGCCAAGCACACGGCAATCGCTGAGGACATCGGGAAAAAGCGTAATGCAGACACAACCCGCCGATTTGCATGAGCTGTTCCAGTATGTACTGTCGGAAATCCGTGCCGCATGGCCTTACCGCTGGCGCGCATTGATCGTTGCGTGGAGCGTGTTCGTCGTTGGTGCGCTGCTGGTTTTCAGCCTGCCGAACAAATATGAAGCCAGTGCGCAGGTGTATGCCGACACCGACGCGCTGACCAATCCGCTGCTGCGCGGGGTTGCGGTGCAACCTGACGTTCGCGAACGCCTGCAGGTCGTCACCCATACATTGCTCTCGCGCCCCAATCTCGAGGCGGTGGCGGACAAGACCGGTTTGTCTCTGCGCGCGACCACCCCGGCGGACAAGGATGCACTGCTGCAGACGCTGGGCTCTGCCGTCAAGATCAGGGACGCCGGTACGAGGAGCCTGTACAACCTCAGCTATGCCGACTCCGATCGGGACATGGCGCAGAAAGTAGTACAGGCGTTTCTGCAGATTCTGGTGAACGATACCGTGGGTGCGAATACCGCCTCCACCACCACGGCGCAGAGTTTTCTTGACCAGCAGGTCGAGGATTACGGCAAACGTTTGACCGCGGCGGAGAAACAACTCGCGGATTTCCAGAAGGCCAATATCGGCTACACCCCGAGCCAGGGCGGCGGCAGCTATTTCACGCGCCTGCAGGCGGCCGAAGCGCAGTTGCAGACCCTGCAAACCCAATACGACACTGCTGTCGCCGGCCGCGCGACCACACAACAGCAGATGCGCGCCATGGCGACCGGCTCCAGTTCCTCCGGAATTGATCCGCGCACACAGGAAATCGACAAGCAAATCGCCACTTATCAGCAACGACTCAATACGCTGTTGCTGACTTACACCGATGAATATCCTGACGTGACTTCCATGCGACGCATGATTGCGCAACTCCAGGCGCGGCGTACGGAACTGCAGAAAAACGTCGCGAGCAGCCCGATGATGGGCGTCCCCTCGGACAATCCGGTGTACCAGGAAATGCAAAAGTCGATGTATACCACGCAAGTCAACATCCGGACGCTGGCCACGCAAATCGGCCTGCAGAAACAGCAAATCGCCGACCTCAAGTCCCAGGGCGACAGGATCACCGACGTGCAAGCCACGTTGCAACAGCTGACGCGCAACTACGACGTCACCAAGAAGCAGTATGAGGAGCTGCTGGAGCGTGCAAATACAGCCCAGCTATCCCAGGACGCAACGCAAAGCGGGAACAATTTGAAATTCCGCATAGTCAACCCGCCGGTTGTGCCGTTGTTGCCGGAAAGTCCGAACCGCGGGCTGCTGTTACTTCTGGTGTTCGGTTTCGCGGTGGTCATAGGCGTCGGGTTCGCCTATCTCCTGCACAAGATAACGCCAGTGTTCAGTAGCCTCAAAAGTCTCCAGCAGTCCGGCGATTACCCAGTGCTCGGTGGTCTCAGTCTGGTTGTGTCTCGGGCCCGGCGCCAGAAACAACGCCGTGACATGGTCGGGTTCTGTGCCGGCGCCGGTCTGCTGCCACTGGTGCTGCTGTTTGGGTTTGCCTTTGACGGACATCTGGCTCGTCTGGTGCAGCATTTCTTCGTCATGGGTGTCGCATGAGCATCGTCGAAAAGGCGGCCGAGAAACTCAAGGCCCTGCCGGTCGAGCCACCGGCATCGCCACCCCTCGACACGGCGTCACAGCACACGGCACCGACGGTGGAACGTTCGCAGGAACGGGCGCAAGCAGCGGATCAACCAGTGGAAACCGCGCCGCTGTGCCACGTGGATTCAGCCGTCCTCAAGCGCATGGGCCTGCTTCCCGCTGACGAACAGGCGGGCGCGCGACTTGCCGACGAACTACGGCGCATCAAGCGGCCATTGCTGAACAATGCCATTGGCGAGGGAGCCGAAACATTTGCCCGCGGGAAGCACATTGTGGTCACCAGCGCGGAGGCCGGCGAAGGCAAGACCTTCGCGGCGGTGAACCTTGCCATGAGCCTGGCGCGCGAGGCGGATTTCGAGGTACTGCTGGTAGACGGTGATATACCCAAACACGACACCACGCGCGCGTTCGGGCTCGACGGAAAGCCTGGATTGATGGATGTGCTGGTTGATGAACTGCGCGCGCCCGCCGAGGTGATCATACGCACGGACGTGCCGAACCTGCTGGTCGTGCCAGCAGGGAAACCGCACCCGCTCGCCGCTGAATTGTTCCGCAGTCGCCGCATGGAATACGTGCTCGATGAATTTGGCGGCCACAATCGGCGCCGACTGGTGGTATTTGATTCCTCACCCTTGCTGGCGACCTCGGAATCCCAAGTGCTGGCATCCCACATGGGTCAGGTCGTCATGGTGATAGCCGCAGACCGTACCCGCCGACAGGCAGTCAATGCAGCGCTGCAAAGCTTGAATGATTTCCAATATGTCGGCCTGGTGCTCAACATGGCCAATCTGCCGGCGAGCGAGGGTTACTACAACCACCACTACAATCAATATTTCAGGGCTCTGCAAGGGGAAGTCTAGATGCGCGCGCTATCGACGTTCGTCGTTTTGTCGTCGATCGTCCTGGGCGGCTGGCTGACCGGAGCCATCGCCCAGAGTCTGGGTTCGGATGTACCCAATGCGCTGAATCCAGTTCAAGACGAACAAACCGCGGAGCTCGGAGATGTGCCGGTAGGCACCATCCGACAACCGACTATTGACACGCCGGGAACGGTTATCGGCATCACTCTCGGTGAGCTCTATACCGATAATCTGACCATGGCGGCCTCGGGCAGGCCGAAACAAACAAGCTGGATTACTCAAATCCAGCCATTTATCAAGTGGGCAGGGAGTAGCCCACGATTTTCCGGACTGGTCAACTACCAGATGACCGGTTATCTATACGCGGGGCAGTCGCGGCATAACCAATTGGCCCATGACCTCGCCGCCCAAGGCAGATTCACGGTTCTTCCCCAACACTTTTTCGTGGACGGTGCAGCAGCATACAGGCGCGAAATCGTCGACAGCCAATTATCATCCGGGTCTGGCGCATTCCTGCTGAACAATAACCAGGCCAATGTCGCGATGGGCACGCTCAGCCCATACTGGATCCAGGATCTCGACAAAGTCGGCACCGCGATGTTGCGTTACACCCTGGGACGAGTGTTGTACAACAGCCACGGTATCTCCGGGCAGCACGCCAATCAGTTGAGCGGAATCCCCAATATCACCAGCAAGGCAGTGCAGTTCAGTGTGGTAAGTCCGGAGGATCAGATCTGGGGCTGGAACCTGGGCTATTCCGATCAGCGTATCGAGCCGGACTTCGGCCGAGGCATCGAATATGCCACGGCAAAGCTGGGCATCTCGTGGCAAGTCAACAACAACACCCAGTTGCTGGCTGATGTCGGCAAGGAAAACCAGTTTCTGCCAGACGGCACGTCCCGTAAACTGCGCGCCAGTTTCTGGGATGTCGGGTTCGACTGGTCCAATTCCCGGGATCATTTGAAGGCACTCGTCGGTCACCGGTTCTACGGACGCAGTTACCAATTGTCCTGGGCACACACGGCAGCCTTGCTGACAACGGTCTTGAGTTATGTGGAACAACCGACCGACATCAACCAGCAATTGCTGGGGCGAGGCCTGGGTCAGAGTATCCCGCCTATCGGTGTTTCCCACATTCCTTCGCTCAGGGAGCGCCGAGTTTATCTGATGAAACGCGCGAGCGCCTCGGCAACCTACACCATGCCCCGGGGTAGGCTGCGCCTGGCGCTGTATGAGGAACGGCGCACCTATTTCACCTTGAACAATCTTCGGGAAAAGATAGCGAATGCGAGTGCCGCCTGGCAGTTCGACATCGGCCCATTCACCACGCTTACGCCAACCGTCGCTTGGGAGCGGCATCAGTTCCGGGACGGGCAGATCAACCACAATCGCTACGCACAACTGGAACTCACGCACCAGATAAACCCGAACAACTTTGGCAGCGTGCAACTGCGCAATGATTCGCGCAACGTTCACGCCGGAATTGCTGGCGCCCACGATTATCGGGTGAACATGATTCTCGTGCAGTGGACCCATTTGTTCTGAGACCGATATGTATCAGGCGTTTTACAAGCTGCAAGGCAAGCCTTTCCAGTTGACTCCGGATCCGGCGATGCTGTTCCCCAGCAAGGGGCACAAACGCGCCATGGCCTACCTGCTCTACGGGCTCGAGCAGGGCGAAGGCTTCGTCATGATCACCGGTGCAGTTGGCACGGGCAAAACGCTGCTCATCCAGAAGTTGTTCGAAGAACTCGCGCATCGCGATATCGCCATGGCCAGTATTGCCTCGGCCAATCTCGACGGCGAGGACATCTTGCCGGCCGTGGCGTCAGCATTTGAGCTCACCTACGAGGGGCGCAGCAAGGAGGCGCTGCTGCACGATGTAAAGCAACACCTGATGAAGCTGCGCGATCGTCATTCCCATGCTCTGCTGGTGGTGGACGAGGCGCAAACGCTTACGCCGGCGGCGTTGGAAATGCTGCGGATCCTGTCCAACTTCGAAGTCAGGGGACACGCGCTGCTGCAGGTTTTCCTGATCGGGCAGGTCGAACTGCAACGCACCATCGTCGACAATCGCATGGAACAGTTGCGCCAGCGCATCGTTGCCTCCCACAAACTCGAGCCGATGGGGCCGGAGGAAAGCCGGGAATACATCCTGCACCGCTTGCATGCAGTCGGCTGGAACAACGATCCGGAGTTGGCGCCGGGCATCTATGCCGGGGTGTACCTGGCCAGCTGCGGTATCCCGCGCAAGGTCAATCTCATCATGGACCGGCTGTTGCTGCACGGCTACCTGGAAGAGCTGCACGACCTCAGCCAGGCAGCGCTTACCGTCGTACTCGACGAAATTCACGAGGAGATGGCTGGCGTACCGCAAACTCTGGAAGCGCCCGTGATTCTCCAAAGTCCGGAACCAGCGTCTGCCATCGCGCCCCCGGACCGGGAATCCGAGCTCACAGTGCTCGACCTCAAGCAGCGCAACAACATGCTGTTGCAACTGATGCATGAAAATATCCAGCTGCGCGGGATGCTGAAGGCCAAGCCGACGCCACCCTCCGCCACCGGCGAAGCGGTGACTGCCAACCTGCGGCACGGGCGTTCCCGGCGAAAACGCAAATGAACACGCCGACAGCGCTACCCGCGCCTGTGGTCAATGCCATGACCGTGGATGTCGAGGACTATTTCCAGGTTGCCGCCTTCGAAAAGTGCATCCGACGCGAGGACTGGCCGCACTGGCCGGTTCGGGTCGAGGACAACACTCGACGCGTACTGGAGCTGCTTGCCCGTCACGGAGTGAATGCCACTTTCTTTGTGCTCGGCTGGGTGGCGGAACGCTTCCCCGGGCTGGTGCGCGACATCGCCGCTGCCGGCCATGAAGTCGCCAGCCACGGTTTCGGCCATGAGCGCCTGACCAATCTCAGTCGCAGCGAGTTCCGTGACAGCATCACCCGCACCAAACATCTGCTGGAGGATGTCGCCGGCACTGCGGTGTACGGCTATCGCGCGCCCAGTTATTCCATCGGCCCGGCCACGCTATGGGCCCACGAGGAACTGCACAAGGCCGGTTATCGCTACAGTTCCAGCATCGTGCCGATCCATCATGACCTGTACGGCATGCCCGGAGCGCCACGGTTCGCGTTTTTCACCGGGCCTTCCGGGCTACTCGAAATCCCGGTGACCACGGTACGGCGATGGGGCCGCAACTGGCCCTGTGGGGGCGGCGGTTATTTTCGCCTGTTGCCATATACGCTGTTCAAGCGTGGCCTGCGTCGCGTCAACCGGCGGGAGCACGCGCCGGGCGTCTTCTACTTCCATCCATGGGAAATAGATCCGCAGCAGCCACGAGTGCCAGGCGTGACGCTCAAGAACCGGGTACGTCATTATCTCAACCTGACGCGCACGGCTCCCCGGCTGGAGCGACTGATGCGCGATTTCCGGTTCGACCGCATGGATCGGGTGTTTCTCGCCCCTGCGGACGCGAACTACCCGGTGGTGGCACTGCAGGCCGCCAAACTCTGTGCGCATTGAGGGAACACGGGTCATGCTTGATCATGCGGAGGACAATCGTCCCGCCGACATTTGTGCGGTGAAGCGCCTGGAAAGCAGCGACGAGGAACGCTGGGACGCCTTTGTCAGGGATGCGCCGCAGGCCACGTTCTTCCACCGCGCAGCATGGCGCAGCATCATCGGGCAGGTGCTTGGCCACCGCTGCCACTATTTGTATGCGCAGCGCGACGGCATCATCACGGGCGTCCTGCCACTCGCCGAAATCCGCAGCCGGCTGTTCGGCCACGCGCTGATTTCGACGCCGTTTTGCGTATACGGCGGCGTGCTGGCAAGTGACCCGGACAGCGCAGCGCAGCTCACCCAGGCAGCCGCCGACCTCGCCGACGAGTTGCGCGTGGACTATCTTGAATTGCGTGACCGCGAGCTGCGCCACGCGGCCTGGCCGGTCAAGGATCTGTACGTCAGCTTCCGCAAGGCGATTGATCCGGACCATGACAAGAATCTGAAGGCGATCCCGCGCAAGCAGCGCGCGATGGTGCGCAAGGGCATCGCCATGGGCCTGCAGGCGCACCACGGCGGCAGCCTTGCCGAGTTTTACCGGGTGTATGCCGAGAGCGTGCGCAATCTGGGCACGCCGGTACTGTCACGCAATTATTACCAGCGTCTGCAGCAAACGTTTGGCGACGATTGCGAGATTACCGTCGTCACGCACCAGGGGCAGCCGGTGGCGGCGGTGATGAGCTTTTACTTCCGCGATGAAGTGCACCCCTACTACGGCGGCAGCGTGGCGCGCGGCCGCGATCTCGCAGCGAACGATTTCATGTACTGGGCGGTGATGCAGCGTGCCGTGGAGCGCGGCGCGCGGCTGTTCGACTTCGGCCGCAGCAAGCAGGACAGCGGCTCGTATCACTTCAAGAAGCACTGGGGCTTCGAGCCCCAACCGCTGCCCTATGCGTACTACCTGGTGCGCGCCGGGACGGTGCCCAATATCAGCCCGACGAACCGCAAGTACCGCTTGTTCATCCAGGCCTGGCGACGGCTGCCGCTGCCGGTGAGTTGCGCGCTGGGTCCATGGCTCGCGCGGGATCTGGGTTAGCCATGCGCTCGGTACTGTTCCTCTGCCACCGCCTGCCCTGGCCGCCCAGCAAGGGTGACAAGATCCGCTCCTATCATGTGTTGCAGCGGCTCGCCGAGCATTACCGCGTGTATCTCGGCGCGTTTGTGGATGAGCCGTCCGATTGGCAATACCTCGCTCCGGTCCAGGCGTTGTGCACCGAGGTCTGCGTCCGACCTTTGCCGCCCTGGACTGTGCGCTGGCGGGCGCTGGCGTCGCTGGTTCGGGGTGAGGCGCTTACCGTGGGGGTTTACCGTGACCACGTGATGCAGCGCTGGATCGAAGGGCTGCTGGCCGAGCGCAAGCTGGATCTGGCCTTGTGCTACTCGTCCGGCGTGGCACCGTTCGTCATGGCGCACCCGCAACTGCGTCGCGTCATGGACTTCGTGGATGTGGACTCCGACAAATGGCGCCAATACGCGCAGGCCAATCGCGGCCTGACGCGCCTGATCTACCAGCGGGAGGCGCGGCGGCTGGCGGAGTTCGAGCGCACGGTTGCCACGCAATTCGACGCCAGTGTGCTGGTCTCGGAAGCTGAAGCGGCGTTTTTCCGCCAGCAGGTGCCGGCGGCGGCTGGCGTCATACACGGCATCCCCAATGGCGTGGATGGCGAATATTGGGATCCGCAACGCGTGTATCCCAATCCCTATGGGCCGGGGGAACGGGCCGTGGTGTTCGTGGGTGCCATGGATTACCGGGCCAACGTGCATGCGGCGCAATGGTTTGTGCATGAAGTGTGGCCGCGGATTCTTGCGCGGCAACCGGACGCCCGGTTTTACCTGGTGGGCAGCAAGCCGTCCGCGGCGGTCCGCGTGCTGGGTCAGCTCGCAGGCGTCACGGTGACGGGACGCGTGGAAGATGTGCGGCCATGGCTGGCACACGCACATGCCGTGGCAGCACCGTTGCGCATTGCCCGCGGGATCCAGAACAAGGTGCTGGAGGCATTGGCCATGGAAAAAGTGCTGCTGGCGACACCGGAAGCCTGGGAGGGCATCGAAGATTTCCCTGGTCGTCAAGGTTGCATCAACGGGTCACCCGAGGTCATGGCGACGGAAGCCTTGCGTTGGCTGGATGCACCCCAGGCCGCCCGGGTACCGGCAGCCCGCGCCATGGTGCTGTCCCGCCATGACTGGGCGCGCAATCTGGATACCTATGAAAGCGTGCTGGGCAATGCGCAGGTCAAGGCGCCCCTGGCTGCCGCGAGCAGTGCCGGCATGGAGGCGTGCTCGTGAACCGGATCTCGGCGGCCGAGGCCGGCATCCTCACCCGGGTTTCCGGCTGGCGACTGGCCGTGGCAGTTTTCGCCGTCGCGGTGATCGTTTTGCTGGCCAGCTACTGGCAGACGGTGCAATCGCTGGTGTGGGCCTGGGAGCACGATGGCACTTACCAGTACGCATTTCTGATCTTTCCATTGAGTCTGTGGGTCGCTTTCAATCTGCGCGACCAACTCAAGGCCAACCTGCCCGCGCCAAGCCTCTGGGGCCTCGTGGCGGTGGGCGGGCTGGTGTTCGTCTGGTATGCCGGGGATCTGCTCGATGTCAATCTGTTGCAGCATTTCGCCTTGGTGGCCTTGTTTCCGGCGCTGGTGCTGGCCTGCTGGGGCTGGCGCGCCCTGTGGACGCTGGCATTCCCGCTGGGCTATCTGGTGGTGTTTGCGGTTCCCTGGGGCAATGGACTGGTAGGTCCGTTGCAGGACATCACGGCGCACTTTGCCGTGCGCGCCTTGGAGCTGACCGGTACACCAGTGCTGCTCAACGGCCGGGAAATCGTCACGCCCTCGGCGGTATGGATGGTGGCCGATGCCTGCAGCGGCGTGAAGTTCTTCATCGCCAGCAGTGCACTCGGTTGTTTGTATGCCTACTTGATGTACCAACGCTGGTGGAAGCGGTTGGTGTTTGTGGCGTTCGCAGCGGTGGTGCCAATCATCGCCAACGGCTTGCGGGTGTATTTCACGATACTGATCGGCGAGTTCTGGGGGTTGGAGTACGCCACCGGCACGGATCATATGATTTTCGGTTGGCAGTTCTTCGGTACCGTGCTGGTACTGCTGCTGCTGGCCGGCTGGTTTTTCCGCGATCGCCTCATGGTGCGCGCATATCCCCGCGCCGACGTCGGCAAGCCGGTCGGTCTGCGTAGCGCCGTCTGGCCAGCAGTGATCGCGCTATTGATCGCCGGGCCGGTATTGGCCGCGGGACTTGCTGCACCAGCGGCGCCCGATGAGTTGCACCTTGAGGCGCCGGCGGTCGCAGGCTGGACGGGGCCGCAAGCTGCGACAGGCATCTGGCGGCCGACCTTCATCGGCGCTGCAGGGCAGGTAAAAGCCGCGTATCGAGCGGAAGCCGGTGGTGAAGTGGTCGAATTGTTTCACGCGGTCTACACCGGAAAGCCGCGTCGCGGACATACGTTGATCACCTACGGCAACAACCTCTACGATCCGGCGCAGGTGCAAATTTTGGGAAGCACCACCCAATCGATCAAAGCTCCCGCTGACCGGAACCTGGCTGCCGGAGAACTGTGGTTGAGTGGTGCGACAGGCGCACGACTGGTGTGGTACTGGTATTGCGTTGACCAGCGTTGCACCCGCTCACCGCTGCTGACCAAGTTGTTGCAGGCGTCGGATGTGCTGCGCGGAGATGTACCGCAATCCTCAGTATGGGCGCTGTCAACGCCGATCGGCCACGGTGGCGTCGACCAGGCACGAGTGGATCTGCGTGCGTTTGCGCAAGGGCTTCCCGCGACAGGCGTGGCGGATTCACGGGGCCGCCGTGAACAAATCGCTCCCGGGGATCAACCGTGAACGACAAACCGCTGATCGCGCACGTGCTCTACCGCCTGGATACCGGCGGCATGGAGCGCATGCTGGTGACTCTGATCAACCATACCCATCAGCGCTACCGGCATGCGGTGGTCTGCCTTGAAGGTTATGGCGCCCTTCGGGACCAAATCGAGTCTGGCGATGTGACGTGCCTGGCTTTGAATAAAAAGCCTGGCAAGGATTGGCGTTGCTATGTCAGGTTGTGGCGGGCCTTGCGGACCCTGAAGCCGGACTTGGTCCACACCTATAACATCGGTGCAATTGATGCGGCACTGATCGCCAGGCTTGCAGGGGTCCGTCGCGTCGTGCATGCAGAACGAGGCAGGGACGCCGCCGACCCGCGCGGTGAAAGCCGGAAATATCGGCTGTTGCGCCGCTGGCTCCTGCCGTTCATTGATCGCTATCTGGCGGTCTCGAGTGACCTGCAAGACTGGCTGATTGAAAAAGTCGGCATACCTGCTTCGCGGGTTGTGTGCATTCCCAATGGCATCGACACAACGACGTTTGCCACGGTCACCGGGGCGAATGGCGCCCGTCCCCTGCTGGGATCGTTCGCGCCGCCCGGAACCGTGTTGATCGGCACAGTCGGACGGTTGGATGGCGTCAAGGACCACGCGGGACTGATATCCGCCTTCTGCCATCTGTGCGATACATTACCTGGAGAACGTCAACACCTGCGGTTGATCCTGGTGGGCGAGGGTCCACAACGTTCTGCGCTTGAGTCTCAAATCGCAGGTACCGGGCTTTCAACACAAATCCGACTATTGGGTAATCGTAACGACGTGGCGCCCTTGCTCGCGGAGTTCGACATCTTTGTGCTTTCCTCCATCGCCGAGGGCATGCCTGGGGCCGTGTTGGAAGCCATGGCGACCGGGTTACCTGTGGTGGCTACAGCAGTCGGCGGCGTAGGCGAGGTGGTCATGGCCGGCGTGACAGGAACGCTGGTGGGGGCCAGCGATGCCAAGGCACTGGCCGCGGCGCTGGCTACTTATGTTGCAGACAAGACATTACGCACCCGACACGGCACGGCGGGGCGGGAGCGAGTGGTGGCCCGGTTCAGTTTGCAGACCATGCTGGCGGCGTACACGGAACTCTACGACGGGTTGCTCAAGCGTATTCATCATCAGCGTCAGCAAGTCGTTACGGCTATTCGTACGACGGAACACAAGGAGCGTTGAACCATGTGTGGTCTGGCAGGCATCGTATTGGCGCACAGCGGCGACCGGGTGAATGAAAAAGTCCTGCTGGCCATGCGGGATGCGCAGTTTCACCGTGGGCCAGATGAGGCCGGGTCATATCTCGGCAAGGGTGTGGGTTTGGGGCATCGCCGCCTGTCGATCATCGACCTGAGCAACGGGCAGCAACCAATGGTGGACGCAGCGGCCGGGCTGGCGCTGATCTACAACGGCGAGCTGTACAACTTCCAGTCGCTCAAGGCCGAACTGGAAGCGCTGGGTATGGTGTTCACAAGTCACAGCGACACTGAAGTGCTGTTGCGCGCCTGGCAGCAGTGGGGCGAAGCGTGCCTGACCCGATTGCGCGGCATGTTCGCCTTTGCGGTATGGGACATGCGCGCGGCGCGCATCCATCTGGCCCGCGATCACACCGGTATCAAGCCGCTGTATTACGGCTTCACGCGTTCCGGTGATCTGGTATTCGCTTCCGAACTGAAGGGACTGCTGGCGCATCCCGAGATTGAGCGCAAGCTCGATCCGCAGGCGCTGGAGGACTACCTGGCGCTCGGCTACGTGCCGGATCCAAAAAGCATCTATCGCGGAATTTGCAAGCTGCCGCCTGGTCACTGGCTGAGCTGGCGCGCTGGCGAGCCGGCACCGGTTGCCCGCCAATACTGGGATGTACCATTCGCCGTCGACGCCAGCATGACCGTCGATGCAGCTGTCGCGCGGCTGCGCAGTTTGCTGGATGAAGCCGTGGCCGGCCAGATGGTCGCCGACGTACCACTGGGCGCATTTCTCTCGGGCGGTGTGGACTCAAGCGCCGTAGTCGCCAGCATGAGCCGGGCGACACGGGAGCCAGTCAACACCTGCGCGATCGGCTTTGACCACAGCGGGTTCGATGAAACCGCCTATGCGCGGCAGGTCGCCCGGCATCTGCATACGCGGCACTTCGAGGAACGCGTCAGCTCGCAGGATTACGACCTGCTGGATATGCTGGCCGGAATCTACGATGAGCCGTTTGCCGACAGTTCCGCGCTGCCCACCTGGCGCGTATGCCAATTGGCGCGCAAGCACGTCAAGGTCGCGCTCTCCGGCGATGGTGGGGACGAGAATTTTGCCGGCTACCGGCGCTATCACTTGCACGCATGGGAAAGCAGCTTGCGCGCACGCTTGCCGCTGTCGTTGCGCAAGCCATTGTTTGCCGCATTGGGCGGCATCTATCCAAAGGCCGACTGGGCGCCTCGGCCGCTGCGCGCCAAAACCACGCTGCAGGCTCTCGCCCGCGACGATGTCGAAGCCTACTTCCACAGCGTCAGCACCACGCCGGCAGCCCTGCGCCAGCAGCTCTACAGCCCCGCTTTCAAGCGTGAACTGCAAGGTTACAGCGCGCTGACGGTGTTTCGCGCCCACGCGCAACATGCGCCCACCGACGATCCGTTGCTGTTGGCGCAATATCTGGACTTCAAGACCTGGCTTCCCGGCGACATCCTGACCAAGGTGGACCGCGCCAGCATGGCGCACAGCCTTGAAGTGCGCGTGCCGGTGCTCGATCACCGGCTGGTGGAATGGGCCTCCAGTCTGCCGCCAGAACTGAAACTGCGTCGCGGAGAAGGCAAGTTCATCTTCAAGAAAATGCTGGAGCCGGACTTGCCGCACGAGGTGCTGTACCGCCCCAAGATGGGGTTTCGCGTACCGCTGGCGGCCTGGCTCCGCGGCCCGCTGGGCACGCGCTTGCAAAACGCATTGGGCAGCGGCGCGCTCGCCGAATGCGGTTATTTCGAGCCGTCCATGCTCGATCGACTGGTGCGAGAACATGTGGCTGGCCGGCGCGATCGCAGCGCGACGCTGTGGAGCCTGCTGATGCTGGATGCGTTTCTGCGCCGAATACAAGGGCCCACCACCGCCACAGCCTCTGACAGGTCGGAGGGCGCGATCTTGGCCGCAGGGGCGTCGCCATGAATCCATGCATTTTGGTGTTCGGCATGCCGCGCTCCGGCACCACATGGATCGGCAAACTGTTCGACAGCCATCCAGACACGCTCTATCGCCATGAACCGGACAGCGTCCGGCGGCTGAGCCTGCCACTGTTTCCGGAGAAGCAAACCGCAGCACGCTACCGCGAGGAGTTGGAAGAGTTCGTTTCCTTGCTGCCGCAACTGCGCTTTTCCAAGGTGGTGGGCAAGCAGCCATTGTTCCGAAAGAGTTACCAGTCCCCCGCGGCACTCTTTGCTTACCGCGCGAGCGCGGTCGCTGCCAAACTCGCAAGCCGCGTCCAGCGAAACTTTCCGTGTCTATACCGGCCCACTGCGGAGGGCTGCGGGTGGGCACGTCTTGTATGGAAGTCCATCGAGTCGTCGGGCCGGCTGAACGTCTGTATCGAGGCGCTTCCGGACGCTCGCGCCATCCACCTGATGCGTCACCCTTGCGGTTATGTAGCATCGATATTGCGCGGCGAAGCTGCGCAGCGCTTTGGCCCGCAGAGACCAAGCGGGGATGATCTCTGGCCGCTGAAAATGCTGCTGGAGACACCCACCGCGCAAGTACACGACCTCAACCTGGATGACCTCAAACAGCTCACGCCCGAGGAACGGCTGGCGTGGCGCTGGGTGCTCACCCAGGAAAAAATCATTGCGGATGTCGCGCTCTGCGAGCGCGTGCTTACGGTGCGGTATGAGGACGTTTGCGCCGAACCGCTTGCCGCAACCCGGCGAATGTTCGAGTTCGTTGGTCTCGACTGGCAAGCGCAAACCGAGAGATTCGTCCGGGCGAGTACCGAGGCGACAAGCACAAATTACTACAGCGTCTTCAAAAGCCCACAAGCGTCAGCGGAGCGCTGGCGTGCGGAACTGGCACCTCCCGTCATCGAACGTATCCAGCGAATCTTGCGCAATAGCGCACTGTCTCGTTTTTACCCTGATGTCGAACGGACGCCAGCCGCGCCGCCGGAGACTGCGGTATGAAGGCCGCGCCGATCAATTGCGCTGCCGATGGCGTCGTGTCAGCAACAACGGAGTTCGACGCGGCCTGGAATGGCATGGAAATCCAGGAAGCGGATAGCCAACACAAGGTTCGTCTGCTGGTGTTCACCAGCCTGTACCCGAACGCGGCACAACCGCGTCACGGCATGTTTGTCGAGGAACGGCTGCGCCACCTGTTGGCTTCCGGACGGGTGACGGCAACTGTGGTTGCGCCGGTGCCGTGGTTTCCGTTTCGGCACTCCCGTTTTGGTGACTACGCAATGTTCGCGCAGGTGCCCAGGCACGAAGAGCGCTTCGGTATCCAGATTCTGCATCCGCGCTACCCCGTGATTCCCAAGCTCGGCATGAACATCGCCCCCGCGCTCATGTACCGGGCGCTCCTGCCGGCGTTGCGGAAATGGTCGGGTCGCCACGCTGCCTTCGATCTGATCGACGCGCATTATTTTTACCCCGATGGCGTCGCCGCGACGCGGTTGGGCATTGCGATGAACAAGCCGGTCGTGATCACTGCCCGCGGCAGCGACGTGAATGTGGTTGCGCGCTACCGCTCGCCCGCGCGGCAAATCCGCTGGGCAGCGGAGCACGCCGCGGCCATCGTGACCGTGTCCGACGCATTGAAAAACAAGCTCGAGAGCCTGGGTGTGAGTGGGCACAAGATCGTGACCCTGCGCAACGGGGTCGATCTGTCGCGGTTTCAACCGCTGGACCGCGGTGTCATCCGCGCCAGGTTCGATCTGGCTGGTCCGGTCTGGTTGGCGGTGGGTCATCTGATCGAACTGAAAGGCGTACATATCGCCCTTGCGGCGCTGGCTCGAACGCCTGATACAACATTGCTGATCGCGGGCGAAGGCCCCGAGGAGAGGCACTTGCGGCAGTTGGCGAAACGCCTGGATATCAGTCCGCGCGTACGGTTCCTCGGCGCCGTTCCTCAAGCGGACCTGTGCGATTACTACAACGCGGCCGACGTGACGGTACTGGCCTCGAGCTGTGAAGGCATGCCCAACGTGGTACTGGAATCCCTGGCCTGCGGCACACCGGTGATCGCCGCGCCGTTTGCCGGAGTCACTGAGCTGTTGAGCGCGCCGGACGCGGGAGAAGTTGCCGCCGAGCGCAGCGCCGAAGCCATTGCCTCGGCATGGGTTCGGTTGCGGAGCCATGCGCCGGACCGCGCCGCCACGCGCAGTTTCGCCGAGCGCCTGGGTTGGCAACCGGTGGTCGAGGCGCAACTTGCCCTTTATACGCAGGTATTGTCGGCTGTTGCGGGCGGCGCCAGTCCCGGAGCAACGCCATGAACGACACGTTGCGCGTTGCGCCGCGCCAAGAGTCGGCAACGACACCCACGAACCGGCCATTGCGCATCCTGCATGTGCTTGACCATTCGCTGCCGCTGCATAGCGGTTATACCTTCCGTACGCTCTCCATCCTCAGCCAGCAACGCGCCCTTGGCTGGGAGACGTTTCACCTGACCGGTCCCAAACAGGGCAGCGGTCAGCAGCGCGAGGAACACATCGACGGGTGGACTTTCCATCGCACCCCGCCGGCGTCAGGCTTCATGGCGAAGCTGCCGCTGGTCCGACATCGCTACCTGATGGAAGCTTTGCGCAGTCGGCTCGCTGAAGTGGTAGACAGCGTGCGCCCGGACCTCATCCATGCCCACTCACCCGTGCTGAACGCATTGCCCGCGCTGACGGTCGGGCGCGACGCGGGCATCCCGGTGGTGTATGAAGTGCGCGCGTTCTGGGAAGATGCTGCCGTCGACCTCGGCACGGCGCGCGAGTGGGGGCCACGCTACCGTTTGACGCGCGCGCTGGAAACCCGCGCACTGCAACGCGCGGATGCCGTGACCACGATTTGCGACGGACTGCGCGACGACATGCTCAAGCGTGGGATTCCGGCCGACAAGATCACGGTCATTCCCAACGCCGTGGATGTTTCCCAATTCGGGTTTGCGGCCACTGCGGATGCGGCGCTGATGGAAAGCCACGGACTCACCCACGGCAAGACGCTGGGATTCGCCGGCTCGTTCTATGCCTACGAGGGACTGGATTTGCTGCTACGGGCAATGCCGCAGGTGCTGCGTGCCGAACCGCAGACCCGACTGCTGCTGGTGGGTGGTGGACCACAAGAGGCGAATTTGAAAACGTTGGCGGCCGAGCTTGGCGTTGCCGCCGCCGTGCAGTTCACCGGGCGCGTGCCGCATGCCGAAGTTGGCCGCTACTGCAGCGTCATGGATGTCATGGTCTATCCACGCGTACCGCGGCGGCTGACCGAATTGGTGACGCCGCTGAAGCCACTCGAAGCGATGGCCATGGGCAAGCTGGTGGTGGCTTCGGACGTGGGTGGGCATCGGGAGCTTATTCGCGATGGTTACAACGGTCATCTCTTTCCCGCCGGGTCGGTCGAGGCGCTGTCGCGCTGCCTGGTCGCGTTGCTGAAGACTCCCGAAAACTGGAGCGATGTAGTCATCAACGGGCGCGAGTTTGTCGAACGCCAACGTACCTGGCGGGCAAGCGTGGCACGCTACCGCGCCGTCTACGCCAACGTGCTCGACCGCCACCGGCGCGGCGAGGGGCAAACTCATGGCCGTTGATACTCCGGCGGTGGTACTGGGTGCCGGTCTGAACGGCCTGGGCGTGACCCGCAGTCTCGCGCATGCGCGGGTACCGGTCTGGCTGCTGGATACCGATGCGCGGCGCCCGGAAGTGCACACCCGGGCCGCGCAGTCGTTGCAGATCGGCGCCATGCATGGCGAAACGCTGATCGAAGAGCTGGTACGGTTGGGCACCACGCGGTTTTCCGGTATGCGTCCGGTGCTGTTCGTGACCCAGGAAGAAAGCGTCAAGACGGTCTCCCAATACCGCGAGCAACTCTCGCTGCTGTACCGTTTCAGCCTGCCACCACGGGAGATCGTGGACCAGTTGTTGCACAAATACGGATTTCAGCGCCTCGCCGAACAACTCGGCAGTCCCATTCCTTCGCTGGTACACGTACGTACGCGCGCGGATCTACCCTTGCTCGCAAGCCTGCATTATCCGGTAGTGGTCAAACCCGGCGAGCGGAACGCGGAATACTCCGGGCAGTTCAAGAAGGCCTACCGCGTGGACAGTGTCGAGGAAGCCGCGGAACTGATCCGCCGCATTCTGGCCGTGATGGCGGACGTCGTGGTGCAGGAGTGGATCGACGGACCGGATTCCAATATCTACTTTTGCCTGCAATATCTCGACAAGCAGCACCACGCGGTCGCGTCCTTTACCGGTCGCAAGATCCGTTCCTGGCCACCGCAGGTGGGTGGTACTGCGAGCTGCGTGGCCGCGCCGGAAGCCCATGCCGAGCTTTCCACCCTGACCGCCCGATTTTTTCAGGCCGCAGGCGTGATAGGCATGGCCGGCATGGAGTACAAGCGTGACGCGCGCAGCGGCGAATTCCGCATGGTGGAGCCCACTATCGGCCGTACGGATTATCAGGCCGAAGTGGCCACGCTGAACGGAACCAATCTGCCATATGCAGCCTACTGCGCTGAACTCGGTCTGCCCGGCCCCCCCGTGGTGACGGTGAAGCGACCGATCGCGTGGTGCGTGCGCTCCGAGGACAGACAATCGGCCGCTGCCCAGCACCAGCGTCCGGCGGAGGGTTTCGTCGGAATCGATCGGGTGGTCGATGCCCTGTGGCGCTGGTCCGACCCCCTGCCCTGCCTGATACAGAGCTGGCGCCGGATTCGACGTGCACTGACCACACGAATTTCGCAGCGATTGACGAGGTCGCCGGCTGCCCGGAGCAAGACATGAGCGTGATTGCCAAACTCCTATCCAGACAACCAACCCGACCGACAGTGGATGCGCGTCGTGGACTGCAAGCCGCAGCCGAATGGCTGGCGCGCGCCCAGGACGCCACCGGATGTGGCGGCGTCAGCGCCAGCTACGACATAGCGAAGCGTCAGTGGGCTGGTGCCTATCCCGAAACCACCGGCTACATCATTCCGACCTTTTTTCGCTATGCGGAGTTCTCTGGTCAAAGCGAGTATCGCGAGCGTGCCATTCGCATGGCAGAGTGGGAATCGGAGATCCAACTCCCCGCAGGGGGTGTACGCGCAGGCACAATGGACGCAACACAGATCGTGCCGACCATCTTCAACACCGGGCAGGTTTTGTTCGGCTGGCTATCTGCATGGCAGCAGACGCAGGACACACGTTTTCGCGACTCACTGGTGCGCGCGGCCGACTGGCTGACGGCAGCCCAGGATCCGGATGGGGCTTGGCGGCGCTTCGCTTCGCCTTTCGCGACACACACTTTGAATACCTACAACACGCGTGTGGCATTCGGGCTCGCCAAGGCGGGCCATGCCCTCGGGGAGCCGCGCTACATTGATGCAGCGATGCGCAATGTGCAGTGGGCGCTCACCCAAATGCATCCCAATGGCTGGCTGGAGAATAACGATCTGGAGGACAACAATCGGCCGCTCACACACACCATTGCGTATGCGACCCGCGGCATGCTGGAAGTCGGTTTGATCACCGCCGACACTGCTTTGGTGGACGCTGCTGCGCGAATCGCGCGGGCCGTAGCGGGAACCCAGCGCCGCGACGGTGCCCTGCCCGGCCGGCTGGACTCCAGGTGGAAGCCAGCGAGCCGCTGGACCTGCGTGACCGGCAATGCGCAAATGGCCATCATCTGGCAGCGCCTGGCCAGGGAAACCGGCGACAGCGCATTGCAGGCGGCGGCAGAAAACGCCAACCGCTTCAATCTGTCCGTCCAGGATCCGACCGCAGCCGACGAGGGGGTGCGCGGCGGCACGCCGGGCTCTCATCCGCTAAAAGGCGGCTACATGAAGAATCGCTACCCGAACTGGGCAGGCAAGTTCTTCATGGATGCGCTCATGCTGCAACTGGGGGCGGGCCAGCGATGCGTGATATAGCTCTCGCCCTGTTTGTCTTCGGCACGATTCCCTACATTCTTACGCGACCGTATGTGGGCCTGCTGGTGTGGTCGTGGCTTGGCTACATGAACCCACACCGGTTGTGCTACGGCTTTGCCGTCAGCTTCCCCTGGGTGCAACTGATTGCCGTCGTGGCGCTCGTGAGCCTGGCTTTCAGCAAGGAGAGCAAGAGAATCCCAGTATCATCAATCACCGTTTTGTTGATTCTCTTCTTTGCCTGGACAACCTTCACCACTTTCTTTGCGGTCGAAACAGCTTCGGCGTGGCAGTGGTGGGCGCAATTTGGAAAGATACTGATCATGGTGTGGATGACGCTGATGCTGGTAAACAGCCGTCAGCGAATGCAGTTGCTTGTATGGGTCATTGTGATATCCCTCGGATTCTACGGCCTGAAGGGTGGAATATTCACTGTGCTCAAGGGGGGCGCCAGCCACATATTTGGCCCAACGGGAAGCTTCATTGCCGACAACAACGATCTGGCCCAAGCCCTGTGTATGGTTTTACCACTCATGCGGTATTTGCAGCTTCAGTCACGCAACAAGTACGTTCGCCTTGCATTGGTGCTGACCATGATGCTTACTGGCGTGGCAATCCTCGGAACCTATTCACGTGGTGGCTTGGTTGCACTGGCAGCAGTGAGTGGTGCTCTGTTTTTGAAAAGCAGGGGACGTATTGCAGTAATTGCCGTCTTTGCAGTGTTGGGCTACACCGCCTACCACTTCATGCCGGCCCAATGGACGCAACGCATGGACACGCTGCAAAATACCGAACAGGTGAACTCATTCCAGACAAGAGTCGAATCCTGGAAATTTGCTACAAACGTTGCCCTTGACCGTCCACTCGTTGGCGGCGGATTCAATGTCTACGAAAGTACTCAAATGTGGATGCGTTACGGCCCTGAAGATGCCAAGCCTCGCGCAGTACACAGCATATATTTCCGCGTGTTGGGTGAACAAGGATTCCCGGGGTTGGCCATCTTCCTGGCACTCTTGTTGGCAAGTTGGAGAAGTTGCAGTCGGGTAAGAAGGGAAACACGGGACTCGCTGGAGCAAAGATGGGCGTACGATCTTGGTTCCATGTTGCAGGTGAGCCTGGTTGCCTTCATGATCGCCGGGCTGGCAACGACATCAAGTTACTTCGATCTTTCATATCAGTTGATGGCAATGTGCGCATTGTTGTGGCTCATCGTTTCGAGCCAGCCAATAACATCGGTGGTCCACGGATCCCACACGACGGCGTCTTCGAAGACCGCCGTCAACGGTGCGATGGCTATGCAGCGGAATGAGTACCGCAGGTAATACGATGAAAGCGGCCCTCCTGATTGCATTCCACTTGCCGCCATCGACTGCAAGCAGTGGACATCTGCGTCCTTTGGGATTTGCGAAGTATCTGCCGGCATCCGGTTGGTTGCCGGTGATATTGTCCGCGAGCGAGCGCGCATATCCATTTAGCGACGCAGCGAGTGTGAGCCTCATCCCTGAGTCCTCACTCGTCTATCGCGCGTTTGCCTTGGACGTGAAGCGGCATTTGGGTGTCCGCGGAAAATATCCCTCCATATTGGCGCAGCCTGACCGCTGGGCGTCGTGGTGGCCTGGGGCGGTATATCGCGGCCTGCGGCTGATCCGCCGCTACAAGGTGCAAGCTATCTGGTCTACCTATCCAATCATGACTGCGCACTGTGTTGCGTACACTTTGAGTCGTTTGACCGGGCTGCCGTGGATCGCCGATTTCAGAGATCCTGTCGCAAACTCGGTCGCCACGCAGAACAGCCGGACGATAGCTACGCAAATGCGTTGGGAGCGCCGTGTCCTGGCGCGTGCGGCGTTTTCGGTATTCACGACACCGGGTGCCATGCGCTCTTATGCGGATCGTTACCCGCAGGCCCATAGTGACGAGCGTTTGCAAGTGATTCCCAATGGGTTTGACGAAGATGACTTCTTGTCGCTGCCACCATATACACGCCCTGAGGGAGAGCGCCCACTACATCTGGTTCACAGTGGCATCCTTTACCCGTCCGGTCGCAATCCCCTACCATTCCTCAGGGCCTTGGCCCGGCTCCGCGACTCCGGCTTCCTGGCTGTCCATAAGGTAAAGGTGACGTTGCGGGCGAGTGGCTCGGAAGCACCGTACGGCGCGGAACTCGAACACCTTGGTCTCACCAAGATCGTGACGTTGGCTCCGCCCGTGCCCTACCACGAAGCACTGGCGGAGCAGGCACGTGCAGACGCGCTGCTGCTTTTCCAGGGAGATCAATATGACAACCAGATACCAGCCAAGCTGTATGAATACCTGCGGATTGGTCGCCCAATTTTCGCCTTGGTGGGCGAACACGGCGACACCGCTGCCGAATTGCTGAAAGCCGGTGGCGCGGAGGTGGTACCAATCGACGATATTTCGCGAATCGAAGAGGGCTTGAAACGCCTGGTGCATTCCCTGGTCTCCGAACAGAACCTCGCACATGGTCGAATCGATGTCGCCAGGTGGTCACGCCGCCAAGGAGCTTCCGAGCTGGCGCGATTGCTCGACCGGGCCAGCGATCAAGCCTTCCAAGGCAGCACCGACCCTTGATGACGTCAGCTCGGCACCGAGATTCGTCGCCTTGACCACGTACCCGATCCACCCGGCTGCACTATCAAGTCCGTGATCGGGCGCTTTGCATCCACCGGCTGCCGCTCCCGGCCACAGATCGAACCTGTCATGCTTTCCCCCACAGGTGCAGGCGCGATTGTTCAAGCCAAGACAGCGTAACCTTTTCCTGTCGGATGCCAAATCGACATACATCCGACACGACTTTTTCGACCTGCATGGTCCACACCCTGACATTGCGTAGACAAAATGATTCCAGCCGGAAAATTCCTGGATTTTTCACTCGAACAAATAACACCGACAGCAGAGGAGGAATTCTTCACCTCGCTGAAGCTTCGGAATGGAACATACAAAACGACATTCCAGAGGCGCTTTACGGATATTGATCATGCACTTCTGAAATTCATTGAATCGGGTGATGTCGCCGTTGACAATGTCATGGATGTTGGCATTTCTTCTGGCAGCAGTACGCTGGAGTTATACCAGGAATTGCACGCTGCGGGCTACAAGAGCCGAATTACCGGTACCGACATGACACCGGACGCCTATTTTATCAGTGTGTTTCCTGGATGTTTTGCGTTGGTGGACGATACGGGCTACCCACTACGGTACGATATTTTAAACCGGACCATGAAACCTTGGGTTGTCAGCGAAGATTACAGGAGTGGGTTTTTCGTCCTCCGCAAGTGCATCAATATTTGCCTTGGGCGCCGTGCGAAGCGGCTAATGCGCCAGACAGATTCCATGAATGTCCGGAAGGTCAAGCTCATTACGCCAAGGCTGCGCGATTACGCGGACATTACCGTCCAGAAGGACGATATCACGCAGTATAACGGTGCGTTCGAGGACAGGTTCAGTTTCATCAGGGTCGCAAATGTACTGAACAAGGGTTATTTTACCAACGAAGAACTGGCATCCATAATCGGCAACATAAGGCAATACCTGGCAAGGCCACGTGGTGCGTTGCTGGTTGTTCGCACTCATGAAAACGGCACCAATCATGGGAGTTTGTTCGTAATTTACAAAGATGGGGAATGCAAGGTTCTTCAGCGCTTTGGCCAAGGCTCGGAAATCGAGCATATTGTACTTGGATGCATGCAGGGCCCTTGATACATTCTGGCCTACCCGTGCGCCATGGGGGCGCTCCACTCAAAGACGTGTGTGCTCTGCTGAGGGGCACTGGCCCGTCTTGGTCAGTGAGGATGGTCCAGCCGATGAGATTGGCGACGGATCGTGTTCTGCAATCACTTGCGACCTCATCAGTCACCCTGCATGAAAACACCCACTCAGGCATATGCTTCGGCGACCTGGCCTGTGCAAGGCCCTTTGGGTCATTACCCAGGCAGGTTATTCAGGCAGAACTCGACTACTTCCGCGACTCGTGCACGCATCGAGCATAAGGCTCGGTGTACCCGCGTGAATCCATTGCCAAACTTTCCAGTGAAACAGCAGCTTCCACGCGGCATAGTTGTCGACGCTTGCCGACTTCAACCTCTCGCGCGCCTGCGGATCAAGCCAACCGCCGCTGTCCTCGAACAGTTGTTCGCCGAGAAAAGCGGAACGTTCGCCGACGAAGCGCCGCCTGCCGGGAACCAGGCTGGGGTGGCGCGCGCGATGTTTGTAATATGCGTTGCGCACGAGTTCACGACAATAAGCCGGGCTGAACCGCTCGCCTGTCATCAATTCTCCACCGCTCACAAAGGGGACGCCCAGCGCTCGTTTATCCAATTGTGCGAACAGGTGACGATAGAACTGACCGTGCTGCTTCTCCTCGAACGGAATCGCAGCCGCATGGGTCATGAAATCCTTCGACAGGCCAGGCACAAACGCGCGTGCCCGGTTCGCATACACCTTCAGCGGGTTCATGGATGCACGGTTACGGCTGCGGTTTTCGATCACGAAGCGAGCCAGACCACAGGCGTCCTGTGGCAAGCGGGATAACTCGGCGCGGAGATCCTGTGCAAACCCCTCGTGCATCGCCTCGACGACCTCGCGCTTGAATAGTGTGTTCGCCGCGTGCCAGATCGTGCTATCCGCCCCCTGAATCTCCTGCCGCAGATAGGCCTCAAATCCACCCGCGGTTTGATGCAGCGGCATGAACACGAATCCTGGTACCAACCCATCCCACACTGCGGCGCCGTCGATCTGTGACGCCACCTTGGCAATGAACAAGCCCAGACTGGGGTAGCCCGCGTCGCTGGCGCGCAAATAATCGAGATACGCCGACGAGGAGAAAAAGCCGGAGGGCGGGTAGGCCTTGCGAAACGGGACACCGGCGCGGGCGGCCACCGCCTCTGCCAATCGGCCATCGGCATCGCCATGTTCGTCCTCGTGCGCGACGATCAGGGCGGTCACCGGGATGCCCGCGCGTTCAAGCAGGAAAAGCAGCAACCGCGAGTCAAATCCGCCGCTGAGCAGCAGCGTCCCCGGATTGCCGAAAGCTGTACAGGCGCGAATGTCCCGCTCCAGCGAAGCCAGAAAATCGTAACTCCGCCACGCATCCGATGGGTCCGGCCACTGCCAATAGCGGCGAATGTCCAACCGGCGCCGCGCGCAGTCATAGGTCAGGATGCTTGCTGGCGGTACCCGCACCAAGCCATCCATCAAGCTGCGCTCGCCGATCGGATGGCCGATTGAAATAAATGCGCCCCAGGCGGCTGGATCTGGATCGCCACGCACCGCCTTCGTCTCGGAGACCAGAACCAATTCGCCATCAGTGTGTCGCATGTACAACGGTTGCATACCGAGACAATCGCTGGCTACGACCAGAACCTGATGGTCTGCCTCAAAAAAAACCCCGGCAAAGGCGCCGTCGTATTCCGGAAAGAGTCGCGATGCCGCCTCCGCATCGACAATCTCCCGGACGTCAGGGCCATTGATTGGTGTACCGGTGAAAAAACACACGTCTCCCTGTACCGGTACATCGCCATCCAGGCATCCCAATGCGCCGGCAGGAAAATCGCGCCGGCTTGGCGTTTGTCCATAGAGGTTTTGACGCGCGAGCATCGCGTCGACCCGTCGCGAAGCATCTGCCCCAATGCAGATGGCAAGCTTTTTGGCCGTGTGCATACGAGATACCGCGTTCATAACATCAGCGGCCCGCTGGAGCGCAAGCTGTGCGCTCACGCCGGACCGAGTAGTGCAAGGTGATGTCACGGTCTTGTCGCAGCATGGTCAAATCGAGCCAAAGCGTCCGCGCGATTCCCTTGACGGGAGGTGCGAGCATCTTGCCACTGGCAGCAGGCAGGACTTGCGGCGCACTACCGCAAGTCCCGTCGCCTCAATCCCGCCCGCTACCCGCACCAACTCATCCCATCCGTGCTCGCCCGGGTCCGGAAAGTCCGCGATGAACCGTTTAATCAATTGGCCTCCGTTCACTTTGTCCTTTTCCGTCCGTTGAACCATGAAAAGCTGACCGGCGTCTCCGGCCCACGACCCAGCGTGTGCGTTTGGCCAGCTGGGGCCAATGTTGGTGCAATGACGGGTGGCGTTCATCAAGGCGGTTTCCTGAAGACAAAGATGGTGTTGTAGCCGAGGCTGTGCAGCCCCGAAAAGTGGCGCAGGTTAAACCGCTCGATCGCACTGGTGACGGACCATGACAACAAAAACGGGCGAAAGTCGGTCTGTGGCCACACCCCGAGCGAATATTTGCGCACGCAAGAAAAACCTCTCCGCAGGAACAGGTCCTTGATAGCAGCATTGCGCGACCCGTAATTACCATCACTGTTCCCCGCAGCCCGCATCCCGACATAGGACGTGGACCAGAAGTTGCGGTGATTATTCAGAATCACATGACCACCGGGCCTGATCAATCCCGAGATCTGCTGCGAGACTTCGTCGCGTAAAAGTGGGTCGGCATTGGGAAAAAACCGAAACGCCGACACGATATCAAATGCTTCTTTTCCAAATTCATTCAATGCCTGCCTGCCATCCATGACGTGAAACGCAGCCCGGTGGCACTTGGCGCGGGCTACCGCCACCATATCGCTGGAAATATCAATACCGTGGATTTCACAGTCCGGCAGCTCCTTCTCAAGCTCCGACACGATCCGGCCCGTTCCTGTCGCGAAGTCCAATATGCGTCGCGGCGCCAGGTCCGTGAAAATCCGCTTGATCAGCACCTGCTCCAGCAACCACATCGCTGCCCGCGCGGGCCTTTCATGAAAGCGAGCCTGATACGCTTGGCCGGCGTGCAAGTGGCTGGTCGAATAGTCTGGATACTGACGTAGCGGTTCTCGTCGGAACAGGTCTTTCACGCGCGTTCTCCCGCCAAGGAAACTGCAGATTCACGCGGCGACTTCGTGCGCGCGCCGAACCTGCGCCATGAAATCGGTAAAAATCGCATCCTCGGGAAGCATGGAACCTTCCTCCCATTCCAGTTGGCCAGACTCGGGCTCGCCCTTGAGTACCCAGTGGCCCGGGCAGTCTCGGACGGCATAACTCGCGTATGCCAGGGTCAACTCGACGATGACAAGTTCCGAGCCGCGACGCAGAATGTCCAACGCGACCGTCTGCGCCCCCAATTGACGCGCAACTCCGTAAGCGAACCGCATCGTGCCCTCACCGATTTGCGTTGGATCCCAATCGATGCGCCCACTACCGCTCGCCCGGAAGTCGCCGGGGCGGTTGAGCCGGCGAAAGACAAATGCGCGATCGCCGATAATTGTCACGCGCACATCGAAGTCGTTGCCCGGCAGAAATTCCTGCGCGAAGAAATAGCCGTATTGCAGGTCCGTGTACGGAGTGAGGCCATAGGGGTTTCGTCCCTTGATGATCTCGCCTGCAGCCCGCATTCGCCGCAGCAAAAGGCGAATCTTTGAGGCGGGCCTGTAGCCGAGCGAAATGGTCCCCCAATTGAACAGTTGATCCGTGTAATACAACGCCTCCTGCCGATTTCGAACGAGTCGGACGTTGGACGATTTGTCACCTGTCGTCAATTTGAATACGAATGGGTAAACGGCGGTATCGCAAAACTGCTCCGCCTGTTGACGTGTCCAGAAGATCCGGGTCGTCGGGGTCGGGATTCCTGCTGCGGACAGGAAATAATACTGTCCGATTTTATTCTCGAAGTGCCAACGGCTCTTCAGGGACGGAAAGACCGGCATACGCAGCCCTTCCTCGATGGCGTACAAGAGCCGATCGGCGTAAAGGCGAGGGAGCGCAGACGGATCGTAGCGCCACATGAACGCATCGCAGGCGGAAATCTGGGCGATGGCGTCTCGCGCGAAGGCGTCCACGGACACTGCGGTGATCCCCTGCTGTGCTGCAAGATCCATCCACCGCTTCGAATAGGACTGTCGCTCCCCGTTGCGAAGTTCATTTTGGTCAGGCTGGATGGCAATTTTAAGGCTCATGACACGGCCCTTGCCCAGTCCTTCGATCCCACTGTGCGCGATCGGGATGGAGCCGAGCATCGTATTTCGCTCAGGAAATCGTCGAAAACCGCGTCCTCCGCACGCATTGGACTATCCAGCCAGGTGAGTTCGCCGGACTGTGGTTCACCGTCGAGGATCCAGTGCCCCGGACACTCCCGAACGACCCAGCCTGCGTAATTCACCGTCATCTCAATGACAACCGGCTTGCCAGCGCGGTGGAGGATATCCACCGCCATCGTCTGTGCACCCAGTTTGCGTGCAACCTCGTAAGCAAGCCGAATCGCATCCTCGCCGATCGCCCGCGGATCCCAGTCCATGCGACCCGTGCTTCCACGTGTGCGGAAGTCTCCGGGGTGAGCGAAGCGGCGAACCGCAAAAGCGCGCTTGCCGATGACAATCACTGAAACCTCAAACCCATTGTCCGGGAGAAATTCCTGGGCGTAGAAATAGCCGTACTGCAACTCCGCATCGGTAGTCGAGCCATATGGGTTATGGCCCTTGATTAGTGCAGCCGCGGCTCGGAGGCGACGCAACAGTAGACGGGCGCGCGAGGCGGGCCGATAACCCAGAGACATAACGCCGCGGTTGAATAGCTCATCCACATAGAACATCGCCTCGTGCCGGTTCTGCACAAGTCGCACATTCGACGATTGGTGACCGCCTGCGAGCTTCAACACAAAAGGATAAGTAGTGCGGTCACAAAACCGTTCCGCCTGCTGGCGGATCCAGAAAACTTGAGTATTGGCGCTCGGAATTCCCGCAGTCTCAAAAAAATAATGTTGACCGGGCTTGTCCTCGTAATACCATGAACTCTGCAGCGAGGGGAAAACCGGCATACCCAAGCCGGCCTCAATGGCGTACGTCAGGCGTTTACCGTAGCTGCGCGCACGGGCTGAAGATGGGTAGCGCCACATGAACGCGTCGCAAGCCGATATCCGAGCAATGATATCCGGGGAATATACATCGACCGGAACTGGCTCGATGTTCCGCGCTTGTGCCAGTTCGACCCAACGGTTGGAAAACGACTGGCGCTCCCCGTTGGGGTGAACCATCTCGTCGCGCTGGATCGCAATCTTCACACTCATTGCCGGATCGTGTGCATCGGGAGCGTCGGCACGGTCGTATCACTCCATTCACTTGCCATGGTCGAACGGGCGAGGTCGTGACTGGATCCGGGGGTGACCGCTGGCCAAGCCGCACGGATACACGTTCGTATCGATGCCCGTTCGAAGGGACGGTGTTACGTCGCCATAATGGAGCGCCGATTGTGCAGGAGACGAGAAAGGCAATGCCGAAAAGCTACCTCGATTGTGCTCACGGGCCGGGTCTGATGTTCAAGTCCTGAACTTCGTTTGCGGCGCGCCCACGAGCGCTGCGGAAGTCGAGGGGCATTGCTGCATGCACTTCGAATTCGCCTGCTGGCGCGAACTACAACCGCGGGCGGGCCGGGTAGCGTCGGACGCCATGTGGGCTCCATTTTGTGCCGAGCTTGTCAGCGCGAAACGGTCAAAACCAGGCGTGCGACCCGCACTTTACCGAGCACGCGCGCGCAACGCTGTGCCTGCGTGTGGGATCACCTTTAGCAAAGCACGATCAGCGCTCCCACGCCCGCTGTCCAGACGACGGCAGCGAGCAAGAGCAGCTTGTGGGAGGAGACGGAAACGACACGCCAGACGATATCGGTCGCGAGCAGACACAGCACCGAGAACACAACGACACCGAACAAGGGCCAACCGATATGGCCGGACGACCAGATAAAAGACGTCATGAAGATGCACCTGCCGTAACTAGCGTTTCTCCGGCGCGCACGCGTTGGCCAAGTGCTACGCAAAGTGGAAATGCTTCCGGTATCTCCAGCACAACCGCACTTCCAAGCAATATGCGGCCGAGTCGCTGGCCACGCTCGATCTTGTCGCCGTCTCGGGGCCACACTTCTATCCGCCGCGCTGCCACGCTCGTGATCAACCGCACGGCAAGCGACCATATTGTTCATTCTCCAGCACGACGCGCGTTTGCACGGGACGATGCTTCTCGCGCAGGAAGGAAAAATCGCGCCCCTCGTCATCCATTGGTTCGCGTGCGGCCCAAAGCGCTGAGACACGCATCGCCCACAAACGCAAGTCGGAGAAAATCATCGGCCATTTTATTTGTTTTTCACTAAATCAATAACTTCCAAGCAATTCTTTTGCCAGAACAACCACATGAACGCCGCGTAGACCAACGCACCGACTGCGACTAAAAAAACCATGCCGCTTATGAATCCAGGCAGCAGTTTGGCAATGGTTTCGCGAGCGAGTATCACAGCGATGTACATGACCAGACCACCTGCTGCTGGGCCCAGCATGGCCGCAAAATATTCTCGAGCACTCAGCCCCAGGGAGGGTAGCGTAACGGGCAGTCGCGCAACCACGAGAATCGGATATCCAATGACCCACGCCAGCGACGCGCCAACCAGGCCATCGTAATAGGTGCCAATGAAGAATGCCGGCGGCATGATTACAAGTGCAATCAAAAGGTTCAATGTTCCGAGATGGGGCTTGCCTATGGCGGTCAACACGCCTCCACTACCATGCCCAATCATGCGGATTGGCATTATTACAGCGAGTAGTTGTAGAGGGACAATGGCCCGTTCCCAGCGACTCCCCAACACAATCATGACCAGATCGGGCGATATACTTGAAATTCCCCAGAACACAGGAAAGGATAGAAAGCTGAGTATCCGTGTGACTTTCAGGAAATGGGAGCGAATGGCAGCAAGGTCTTGCTGGAGGGAAGAATATGCGGCAAAGCCGACTTGGTTAAGCATTTCTGAAACTTTTTGCATAGGCAGCGTTGCCAACTGCATGGCAATAGAATAAAAACCAAGAAGCTCCTTGCCAAGAAGCTTGCCGATGATTAAGACGTCTGATTGGGAATATATATACCAGAGTAATTGGGTGGCAGTTACGAAACTGCCAAAATGCAACATGTCTCCCATACCTTCACGCGAAAACCTCGGCCGACACCAGTGCCGGGCGGCCACACTCAGCGCGACGGGGCGTATCAGGGATCCCGCCAGGCTTCCCCAGACCAGCGCCCACACGCCCGCACCCGTCAGCGCAAAGCTCAGCGTAGTAAAACCGTTACCAAGCGTTATTGCAAGATTCGCGAACGATTTTTGCTTAAAGCGCATATTGCGACTGAGCATGGCATCCTGCACCACACCGATAGATGCCAAGGGGAACTGGATACCCAGAACACGCACGATATTGATGAGACGCGGGTCACCGAAGAAATTCGCGAGCAGTGGCGCGGTCGCGAACACGAAGATATAAATGCCGCTGTTGACGAGAATGAGAAAACCAAATGCCTGCTCGACTTGGCGCTCGGTCAGGTCGCGCTTCTGCACCATGGCTGAATACAGCCCCAACTCCTGGAACAGTGCGGCGAATCCAATCATTACTTCCGCGATCGCCATCAGGCCGTAGTCGCTTGGCTTGAGAATTCGAATCACTACCAGCGTTATTGCCCACACCACGAGCTGGCCGGCGAAGCGGGCGCCGGCCATCCATTTCAGTGAGTGAAGGACATCATTGCGTAAGCTCATTCAGAAGAAGTCCGATGAGACACGTGGATGCGTGTGGGCGATGCGTGCAATGGTGTCTATCCTGTCACGAGCCCGAAATGACAAGCTGCCAATCACGCTTATGGCGAACATCCGATATCAACTGCAAGACCTTCGACTCTGGCATGCATCAGCTTACGGCGTCGACTTGATAATTGTAACCTGCGACAGCAACGCGGAACTTCCGGCGCGAACCTCAATGAGGTTGGCTGTGCTGGGGATCATGGTCAACGTGACCGCGCCCCTTACCATGTCGCAGGAAAAATCGACACTGCTCATGGTGACGTATGGAGCTACGAGCGGGACCAGAGAGGATCAGAAGTTCCTGCGACACGCGATCAAGGCGTCAACGTGGCACGGAGCGCGGCAGCACCGCGAAGTTGGGATAGTTGTTGTAAGCGGTTTTGCCTGCGGGCTTCACGCTGCGGGAGTCAAACAGAGTCCACGCCGCATGGGCGTTCGGCAAGCCGCTGTCGGCTGCAGTCGCAAGGCCGATCTGGAAATTGGCCGGGTACCCCGTGGCGGAGTACGGGTAGCCGGACATTTCACCAGCCTGCGGGTGCTTTTTCCTTGACTTGCCGAGTGCTGCCAGCATGGCCGGCGAGTTGCACGCGAGACCCGTGAGCGTTGGCCAGTTCGCACCGTAGACCGCGGTATACGATGGCAACCAGTTGCCCGCGGAATCCTTGACCTGGATGCTGTAGGCCGATGCCTGCAGCCAGCAATAACCTTGAGCAGAAGTGGTCTGCCAGTCGGTCATCAGGCCAATCTCGAACTTCGCCAGCCAGTTGCGGAACTCTGCCGCACCGGCGAAGCCAAGTTCCGCAGCATGCCCTGCCGACCAAGTCAGGAAGTTGTGCTGCCAAGGCGCGAGACCATTGTGATTACCGCCGTTCACGCTGTAAACGGCGCCGTTGTTCATCACTCCCAGCGGGTTGGCATTCGGGTTGTTGGTGTATTTCGCATTCCAGTCGGCGAGTGAGTTCCCAACGCTGGCGGCAAATTCGGACTTCAAGGGATAATCGTCGGGCAGCAGCCAGGCCGCATTGGCCATCTCGCGCAGCACCCAGGCCTTGCCGCGCACCTGGCCGTGAGATCCGTCGATCAGGCCTTTGGAAAGCCCGCGATAGACCTCGCCCGACCAAATCTCATTGTGTGACGCTCCGAACGCGAGTTCCGACATGTAGTAGTAATCGCCCGTCACCATGTAGGGTACGTATGATTCGGCCGGTTGATGCGCGTTGTCCCATACTTTGGGATTCCCTGTGCCGTACCAGCTCGTCGAACACTTCGTGACGATCGCGTTGTTGATACAGCTGTGCAACAGATCCGCCTTGTACGCCGCGCCCTTCGCGCTGTTCTGGGCCGCCATCTGACTCGCCGATGCCCAGCCGATAATGGTTACATAGGGATGCTTCTGGATGCTGACGGGCCATCCTGTTTGCTGGTCACGATAATGGATGCTGTAAGCACCGAGCGCGTCGGTGTTGGCAAGCATCCAATTGTAGGCGCGCACATCGGGATGGACGATATAAACGCTGTCCCACCGCGGCAGCGGGCCGATCGCCGCCTGCGCGCCCGTGGTAGCCATGGCTTTTGTCTGATCGCAGTTGTCCAGCGGTGCACAAGACTGACGCAGACCACTCAGGAATGATTCGTCGGGCTGCAGCGGCATGTAGCGCGACACCGCCTTGCTCGCCTGGATGTATTGCGTGTCCTGCTGTAGATAGACCTGCGGCTGGGCATTGTTCCACCACAACAGCTTGTGCCAGCGCGTGTAGGCATACTGCGTGAGTGCCGGGGTGGTGTAGCTCGCGCTTCCCGATGTCAGGGTTGCGGTGTATTGCGGCTGCGCCTGCGGCGCAAACGCCGATGAGTTCTCGACAATGACGTCCGTGCGTACATTGCCCACCGTGCCCGGCGAGGTGCCCGCGTAAGCACGTACCGCAAAGTAGACCCTCAGATTCGGGTTGGTGGTGCCGTCGGCTGCGGTCACCAGGCCATTCACTACCCACTCGCTTGCCATCGGACCGGAAAGCCATGCATTGCACTGCGCACCCCACGGCGCACACGCGTTGGCGCTGTTGGCTGCCTGCAGCAGCTTGCGCGCGTTGGCCGAATAGGGCTTGCCGTCGACGGTGAGCGCTACCGTCGCGTCGTAGTTGGCCGCAAGCAGTTGCGACAGGCTGATCGGAGTGCCCTGCCCCTGCGGGCTGGATCCCGTGGCCAGCGTCAGCGGCAGAGTTGCGCCGCCCGGCAGCGATGGCACCATTACCGTCAATACCGCGTGGCGCACGCTCCCGTCCGGATTGGTCGCCTTGGCATCCACTTGCAAGGGCACTGCTTGACCGTTGAGGCTGGCAGTCAGCGTCGCACCGCCTGGCACATCGCCGGCTTTGAAGACCTGGCCAAAGGTGACCGGTACGTTGTATTGCGCCTGCGTGGCCTGACTGACCACGCTGTCGGTCACCACCGTTGCCGCCTGCGCATGCGCCGCACCCAGCAGCAAGAAGCAGCCGGCAGATGCAAACATCAGTTCTCTGACCACCACGCTCATGCCAATTCGCCGCCCTCGCATCTCATGAACTGCTCCGGCAATTTCGAACGTTGATTGGTCGATCAGGCCATTCAGGCCATCGCATTGTGTTGCCGATGAGGCATCGTTTCAGCTTTAGCCAGCGGCTTGTTGCCCCAGCCGAGCGCATGCATACGCCAAGTTCAGGGGGCTACTCTCACAGCTTTGGTGTCTCTGCACAACTTGCGGCGAATAGCTTGCCACGCGCCGCTCGACCGCATGTCCCGATACAGCCTGCCGGGACGTGAGTCAACCTGGGGTGAAAGCTTGGCGCGGTCAGAGGTCCGGCAGGATGCGGTCAAATGCACGGTGGTGCTTGAGCAGCCCGGGCTAACGGCGATTGGTCCACTCGGAGCGATCGCGCCGTGACGCCAGAAACGCCCATCGCAGAATCCTTATTCGCCTTCGCCGCGGACGACTTTTGCGTGCAAGGCAATTTTGCCTTCGCCGCCTTCCGTGAAAATGGCAGTTTGACTGCCCTGCGTCGGCGTCCGCAGAGCGTCAAAAGCAGGCTCCACTCGCAGTAACGAAGATCGCAAGCGGGATCCCGGCCGGTCCGATTCACGTGGCGCTTTATGCCATTGGCCGGGAGCTCACCCGGTCGTAACCGGTTCGTTTACCACGAACTTCATCGGCGGATGCACCTTTGTTGCGCCGCCTGGTGACGCGAGGAATCGCGGCAATTCGGGTCGGAAGCACGCTGTTGTGGCGAACCGACCGCTGCCGGCCATGCCAGCACCGCAACTGGTACGTTTGCTGGCGGCGTTGTCAGAGCCACAGGTTCGCTTGCTGACTGCGCGGATGGAGCAGCGGCGTGCTTGGCTGGCGGATTGGTGTCGGAAGATTGTTGCGGACTGGACGCGGGTTCGGGGGAGAATGGCCGGATTGAATAAACAAGCAGATACGACAGCGAACGCGGCAAAACCCCGGCTTGCGAAAATGCGCGGCGCAATATGCTGGAGCCGATCGGGAGTACGCGGTCGGGACCCGCCCACCACAGCAACCCGTCCTCTATCAGCCGTGCCGGGAGACTTGCTGCGGAACCGGATTTGACGGGAGGCGAAACGGGTTGGGCAGGAGAGGTGGTTGTGCCGGGCGATTGCGGGCTTGGAGCAGGATCGGGGGCGGTCGGAACCGGATCGACAGGTGTTGGATCGGGGGGAGTGGTTGTGGCAGGTGGTTGTGTGCTGGGGGGTGCGGTCGGCGGTATTGGATTGATGACTGGCGCCGGATTGCCAAGTGCGGACGACACGGAGCGTGGCACTACCGCGAAGTTGGGATAGTTGTTGTAGGCGTTACTGCCTGAAGGCTTCACGCTGCGGGACTCAAAGAGATCCCACGCTGCCTGCCCATTCGACAAACCACTGTCGGCTGCGGCCGCAAGGCCGATCTGGAAATTGGCTGGGTACCCCGTGTTGGAGTATGGATATCCGGACATTTCACCAATCTGTGTGGACTGCTTTCTCAACTTCCCGAGTTCTGTCACCATGGCCGGCGAGTTGCACGCGAGACCCGTGAGCGTTGGCCAGTTCGCTCCGTAGACCGCGGTATACGATGGCAACCAGTTGCCCGCGGAATCCTTGACCTGGATGCTGTAGGCCGATGCCTGCAGCCAGCAATAACCTTGAGCAGAAGTGGTCTGCCAGTCGGTCATCAGGCCAATCTCGAACTTCGCCAGCCAGTTGCGGAACTCTGCCGCACCGGCGAAGCCAAGTTCCGCAGCATGCCCTGCCGACCAAGTCAGGAAGTTGTGCTGCCAAGGCGCGAGACCATTGTGATTACCGCCGTTCACGCTGTAAACGGCGCCGTTGTTCATCACTCCCAGCGGGTTGGCATTCGGGTTGTTGGTGTATTTCGCATTCCAGTCGGCGAGTGAGTTCCCAACGCTGGCGGCAAATTCGGACTTCAAGGGATAATCGTCGGGCAGCAGCCAGGCCGCATTGGCCATCTCGCGCAGCACCCAGGCCTTGCCGCGCACCTGGCCGTGAGATCCGTCGATCAGGCCTTTGGAAAGCCCGCGATAGACCTCGCCCGACCAAATCTCATTGTGTGACGCTCCGAACGCGAGTTCCGACATGTAGTAGTAATCGCCCGTCACCATGTAGGGTACGTATGATTCGGCCGGTTGATGCGCGTTGTCCCATACTTTGGGATTCCCTGTGCCGTACCAGCTCGTCGAACACTTCGTGACGATCGCGTTGTTGATACAGCTGTGCAACAGATCCGCCTTGTACGCCGCGCCCTTCGCGCTGTTCTGGGCCGCCATCTGACTCGCCGATGCCCAGCCGATAATGGTTACATAGGGATGCTTCTGGATGCTGACGGGCCATCCTGTTTGCTGGTCACGATAATGGATGCTGTAAGCACCGAGCGCGTCGGTGTTGGCAAGCATCCAATTGTAGGCGCGCACATCGGGATGGACGATATAAACGCTGTCCCACCGCGGCAGCGGGCCGATCGCCGCCTGCGCGCCCGTGGTAGCCATGGCTTTTGTCTGATCGCAGTTGTCCAGCGGTGCACAAGACTGACGCAGACCACTCAGGAATGATTCGTCGGGCTGCAGCGGCATGTAGCGCGACACCGCCTTGCTCGCCTGGATGTATTGCGTGTCCTGCTGTAGATAGACCTGCGGCTGGGCATTGTTCCACCACAACAGCTTGTGCCAGCGCGTGTAGGCATACTGCGTGAGTGCCGGGGTGGTGTAGCTCGCGCTTCCCGATGTCAGGGTTGCGGTGTATTGCGGCTGCGCCTGCGGCGCAAACGCCGATGAGTTCTCGACAATGACGTCCGTGCGTACATTGCCCACCGTGCCCGGCGAGGTGCCCGCGTAAGCACGTACCGCAAAGTAGACCCTCAGATTCGGGTTGGTGGTGCCGTCGGCTGCGGTCACCAGGCCATTCACTACCCACTCGCTTGCCATCGGACCGGAAAGCCATGCATTGCACTGCGCACCCCACGGCGCACACGCGTTGGCGCTGTTGGCTGCCTGCAGCAGCTTGCGCGCGTTGGCCGAATAGGGCTTGCCGTCGACGGTGAGCGCTACCGTCGCGTCGTAGTTGGCCGCAAGCAGTTGCGACAGGCTGATCGGAGTGCCCTGCCCCTGCGGGCTGGATCCCGTGGCCAGCGTCAGCGGCAGAGTTGCGCCGCCCGGCAGCGATGGCACCATTACCGTCAATACCGCGTGGCGCACGCTCCCGTCCGGATTGGTCGCCTTGGCATCCACTTGCAAGGGCACTGCTTGACCGTTGAGGCTGGCAGTCAGCGTCGCACCGCCTGGCACATCGCCGGCTTTGAAGACCTGGCCAAAGGTGACCGGTACGTTGTATTGCGCCTGCGTGGCCTGACTGACCACGCTGTCGGTCACCACCGTTGCCGCCTGCGCATGCGCCGCACCCAGCAGCAAGAAGCAACCGGCAGATGCACCCAGCAACTTGCCGATAGTTCGCAGATGCCGATCCCCGTGAATTGCCGGGCAAGACTGCTGGTCGGTACTCATAGTGGTTTCTTTGCCTTGCATTGCGTGAATGATCGTGAGCCCCAACCCAATGAGGCTCGGCTCAAACGGCGCAGCCACTCCACGACCGAAGGACGCGGCCCCGTTCAAGCTGCTTTTCCCCGTCTTGTCGGAACGGCGAGCGCGTAGCCATCCAAAACTGTCGGCGGACGATACCGTGAAGAGTTCGTGACGAACCGTGACAGTCATCACGCCTTGACTAATTCAGGCGTACAAGGTGCTGCAGGAAGCTCGCTGGACAGATCTAAATATGCTGGCAATGCTCGATTTGGAATGTTTGTCACCGTCGCACAGACCGACTCTTCATTGATTGGATCGCTATACGAACATTTCGGTTACGTCAAGCTGGTACGCAGCCTGCACTGGCTTGACGGCTTCACCCACTTCGACGGCATGTTTGCCGCGCCCATTGATGCTCGCGTGAATGCGGCAGATCGAAGTATTTTTCGAGTCTGGTCTTGTCTTAGTCATCGTCTTCCGCGCAGCCTAAACCGACAGCAGATAATGCGTCACAATTGCCGGCAAAAAGCGATCGGACACCTTTTTCGTAAGGACGTGGCTCCCGTGGTAGCCGATTACGAAAAATCCAGCGCAGCGATCCACGTCGCGCCTCTGCAGCGAGCGGAGGCAATGCATCGTCTATATCGACATTTGGCCAGGGAGCGCCGCCATCAGTCCTTGGACAACAAAGGCAAGGCGATCATTCATTCGGCACTGAGGCCACTTGTCCGTCTTGTACGAGCGTGGTCGCCGACGCGCGTGCATGGCCCCACGGTTGTACAAATCACGGGTATGCCTCTATGGCGGCAATTCTTGCAGCAATGGCTGGTTGCCGTTCGGTTCGATTTCTCCGCGGATACTTATTACCGATACAGGCTTTACCAACTCGATCACATTGGCGACGCGGTATTGTTCTTCCCGCTCAATGTACACATGACGCTTCGAAGTTATCTTTATGAACATCTGAATATCGATGTGACGCGTCTGGAGGACAAACGGGATTTCTATAGGGTCTGCGCCAAGCACGGTTTACCGATCCCCACCACCGTTGCCGAGTTCACGAACGGCGCAGCACATGCGTGGGCTGGAGGCAGTGAACGGGTGGTCCTCCCGCAGCGCGATTTGTTCAGCAAGCCGGCCGGCTCCCTGGAGGGCAAGGGTGCCGGACGCTGGATCTGGCAGCAAAGCGGCCATTACGTTGGCGAAAACGGCCAGATCCTGACCGCGGATGAACTGCTCGGACACCTTGGCACGCTGTCTCGATCCGAACCATATATTCTCCAGGAACGACTGACCAATCACCCGACGATCGCCGCTCTCGGACCTCGCGCGCTGTGCACAGCTCGAATCGTGACTTGTCGCGGAATCAACAGGTCGCCTGAACATCTTGTCTCGATATTTCGCCTGCCTGCGGCAACGGCGGCGGCGGCTGCCGACAATTTCGCAGCGGGCGGTTTCGCCAGCCCCATCGACCCCACGACCGGTACACTAGGCAATGCTGTGCGCAAGGATTTGCGCTACGCCGCCATCGACTTCCTTGAATATCCCGGTTCCAGGCAACCATTCACGGGTGTTCACCTACCGCATTGGATGGCAGCGCTCGAAGTATGTCTACAAGCGCATCGCTTTTTTTCGGACTTCCCTTCGGTGGGCTGGGATGTTGCCATCACACCCGACGGCCCAGTCCTGATTGAGGGCAACCACGATTGGGATGTACAACTGGCACAGCAGCCCGGCTGCCGTCCCTTGGGAAGCACCCGGTTCGTCGAAAGTTTCCATTCGTTTGTAAGCTGACGACACTGCCGGGAGCACCAATCAGCACCACAGGCCGAGCTTGTTGTAACGCCTTCTCGCCCCGCATTGCGACGTCGAGCGGCTGAACGTCGTAGCCTGATTTCTTCGCTGGAAATCAGGCCATCAGGCGAGGCCTACTTTGTGGTGCCACCCTGCTCGCGATACAGTTTTTCCGCGGCTTCCTTGTCGGGAAAATCGAGGCCGGATTTTCGCAGCGTCTCGAGCGTGCTTCGCGCGCCGGTTTCGTCGCCGGTGCGGGCTTGGGCCACCGCCAGGTGATACTGGATTTCGGGTACCTTCGGCGCCGCTTTGGCCGCTTTCTCCAGGATCGGCAGGGCGATCTTGGGCTGGTTGTCGGCGACCAGCGCCCAGGCATAGGTGTCGGCAACGCCGGACGACTGCGGCGCCAGTTTGTACGCCCGCTCGGCCAGCGCCAGAGCCTTGGGGTTACGCTGTTTTGCGTAAATCCACGCGAGGTTGTTGAGCGCGCCCACGTGGGCAGGGTGAGCCTTCAACACCTGTTCGTACTCGCTGGCCGCCAGCGCATTTTGCGTGTGGTCGAGGTAGTACTGGGCCAGCAGCAGGCGTGTGGCGGCATCATCCGGATGTTTGGCCAACCAGTCGCGCAGCACACGTTCCGGCTCCCTGGCGCCACCCTCGCTCAGGGCCTGGAAGCTCTTGATCACCAAGGGCCGCTCGTAACTGATCTTCAACCCCTGCGCATAGGCTTGCGCCGCCTTGTCCCAGGACTTGCCAGCCATGTACAGGTCGCCTTCCAGGACAAAGCCGGCTGTCTTGGTGGCCGATTGCTTTTGCAGCGTTTGCGCCAGGGCAACCGCGCCAGGCAGGTCGTTATCGTGCAACTTCATGAATGCCCGCAGCGCCACTGCGGTCGGTTGGCCCGGATCTGCCGCGATCACCTTGTCCAGATTGTCTGCGGCAGCCTTGGTGTCCTTGTTGAGGATTTGCGCCCGCGCCAGATTGGTGCGGTACAAAGGTACCTGCGGCGCGAGTTGCGTGGCTCGCTGCAACGAGTTCAGCGCCTTGTCGAGGTGGCCGGCGTTGAGTTGCGCAGCACCCAGCGCGTTGAGCGCTGCCGGGTTGCCGGGATAAAGCGCCAACAACTGATTGGCGGTACCTACCGCTTCCTCGAATTGACCGTTTTCGCTGTACACCACCACCAGCGAGATGTACGCGGTGGGGGATTTAGGCGCCGCACCAATTGCCTCCTTGAACCACTTGACGGCTCCCCCCTTGTCCCCTTGCCGTACGGCGAGCTGGCCGCGCGCGGTCATGGCCACCGCGTTCTTTGGATCCGCTTTCAAGACTGCCTCATAACGGCCCGCGGCATCCGCGTAACGACCTTCCAGCGAGTCCAGGCTGGCCAGACTCAGCACCGCGCTGACATTCTTCGGATCAAGCTTGTAGGCCTCGGAATATTGGGCACGCGCCTTGTCGCGCTGGCCGGCGGCGATCAGCGCGGTCCCGTACAGCAGATGCCCGGCGCTGTCCTTTGGATGTTTCTGCACCTGCTCGGCGGCGATCTTGAGCGCCTCGTCGGTGCGCTTTTCACGCACGTAGGCCATGACCAGCAGAGTGTTGCGTCGTGTCTCGACGGCAGGATCGCCCGCCGGCATCGCCTGCAGCAAACGGATGGCTTCGGCGGCATTGCCACTGGCGAGGGCCTTGTTGGCCGGCGCAAACTGGGTGTCGAGAGGACTGCCTGCAGGGGTTGCAGGAGGTGCAACGGGCTCCGTTCCCGGCTTTTCGATGCCAGCAGCGGCTGCCCGCTGCAATACCGCCAGCAACTCGGTGTCGGATGGCGTGCCGGGCAATGCCGGGCGCAGCGTGTCCAGCGCCTGGCGCGAGCGTCCTTCGCGGTAGAGCGTCAACGCCAGCAACTTGCGGGCTTCGACATTCTTCGGGTTCACGCCCATGACGTTGCTGAGCGACATTTCCGCCTGGCCATAGTTGCCCTGCGCGTAGTTGACCGCACCCATGAGCATCTGCGCCTGGGCGTTGTCAGGCGACACCTGGAGGACCTGCTGGAGCTGGGAAACCGCATCGTCCAGATGCCCCTGCTTGTACAGCACCACGGCGTGCAGATAGTGGGGATACGGCTGCTGCGGTGACATTTTTTCCAACGTCTGAATGCTGGCCAGGGCCTGGTCGAGGTGGCTCTGCTGCGTTTGCGCGTTGGCCAGCCGGGTCAGTGTGTAAAATTTCTCTTGTGGCAGCCAGTCGGGATGCTTGAGGTCCAGCGCCTTCTGGTAACTTTTCTCGGCGTCGACGAAATTCCCACGGTCGAACGCCAAATCGCCCTGCATCACCAGGGCCTGCGGATTTTCCGGCGCTGCGGCCAGGGCCTGCTGCACGTAGCTGCCTGCGGCATCCGCATCCTTGGCCGCGCTCGCCAGGCTGGCCAGGCCGAGCAGCGCGCGCGGATCCTTGGCATCCAACTTCAATGCAGCCTGATACGACTGCTTCGCCTGCTCAGGCTGTTTCAGGCCGGAATAAGCATCACCACGCAGTATCGCGATGTGAACCTCGACCGCGGGCTCGAACGGCTTGTCGGGGGACAGGGTCTCGAGCAACTTGTCGTACTGGTGCGTCAGCAACAACGCGCGTCCCATGGGGATCGCCCAGCGGGCTTCCGCAACACCGTTCGCCTGCGCATTTTGCAGCTCGTTCAGGGCGCTCTGGGGGTCGCCGAGCATCAACGAAGCTTGGCCGAGCAGCAACCAGGCGTCACCGTTCTTGTTATCCCGTTGAAGAACTTTCTTGGCTTCGATGTAGGCGGCACGATACTGCCCGCTCGCCTGGTATTTCAGCCCGGCATCCAAGCCACTGCGTCCACTGGCCAGGCCGCACCCGCTCATCAACAGGCTGGCGCAAAGCAGTAGCAAACCGTGGCGTACGGCCCAGGAGTTCCACTTGATCATGCGCATTTTTTTACCCTCGGTTTACCCGCCAACACACAAGACTCAACCGCCATCCGCAGGCTTTTTCAAACCGTATTTCTGCAAAAGGTCATAGAGCGTCGGTCGGCTGACACCGAGCAGGGTCGCCACCCGCGAGAGATTGCTGCCCGCCTTGGTCATGGCCCTTTCGATGGCGCGCTTTTCCGCCTCGGCCCGCACATCGTGCAGGCTCTGGACATCGTCACCGTCGATCGCAGGCAAGTGCAACGCCTCGAGCCCGATCTGTTTGCCATCCGCCATGATGACTGCGCTGTTGACGGCATTCTCCAGCTCGCGCACATTGCCGCGCCAGGGGTACGCCTCGATGGCCTTGAGCGCCTTGCTGGTAAAACTGCGGACCGCGCTCCCGTGACGACTGGCAGCTTGCTCCAGAAAATGCTGGGCGAGCGGTACCGCATCACCGGCTCGCTCACGCAGCGGCGGTAGTCGGATACTCACCTCGGCGATGCGGTAGAACAGATCCTCGCGGAATTTCCCTTCACGGATCAGCGCCGGCAGGTCCTGGTGCGTGGCGCAGATGATGCGCACGTCCACCGGGATCAATTCGCGCCCGCCAATGCGCTCCACCACGCGCTCCTGGAAGAAACGCAGCAATTTGGCCTGTAGCGCAATCGGCATGTCACCGATCTCGTCGAGCAACAAGCTGCCATTGACGGCCAGTTCGATCTTGCCCTTGGTTTGCTTGTGCGCGCCCGTATAGGCGCCCTTCTCGTAGCCAAACAACTCGGCTTCCAGCAGAGGTTCGGGAATGGCGGCGCAGTTGATTGCCACGAATGGCCCGTCGCGCCGTGTGCTCAGGCGATGGATCGCCCGCGCGAACAGCTCCTTGCCGGTGCCGGTCTCGCCAAGCAGCAGGACGGTGGCGTTGGACGGGCTGACTTTCTCCACCAGCCGGCAGGCGTCGAGCATGGTTTCACTGCTGCCGATGATGCCCTCGAGCACCCCGGCCGACTGGCTTCGCAGCTTGCGGTTTTCGGCCTCCAGTTCGTGCACCCGAAAAGCGCGGCTCACAATCAGGCGCAACACTTCCAGATCCAGCGGCTTGGAGCAGAAATCGTAGGCGCCAAAGCCGATGGACTTGACCGCATTGTCGCGATCCCCGTTGCCGGTTACGACAATGACTTTGGTGTGCGGCGCCTCCTGCAGGACTTCCGTGATCGTGGCGAAGCCCTCGGTGGTACCGGCAGCATCCGGGGGCAGGCCCAGATCCTGCAGCACCACCGCCGGCTCGTGGCGGCGCAGCAGATCGAGCGCCATCGACCGATCGCTGCCGATGACCACATCGTAATCATCGAAGCTCCAGCGCAACTGGCTCTGCAGGCCGACGTCATCCTCGACGATCAACAGGCAGCGCCGCGCATCGCTCATGATGTGGCCCTCAGCGTGTCGGCGGCCGTTGCGTCGCCCGCAGGCCCGGCCAGCGGCAACTGGATGGTGAACACCGTACCCTGCCCCGGTGTGCTGTTCACGCCCAGCGTTCCGCCGAGCGAATGCACGTACTCACGGGCCTGATAGGCGCCAATACCCATGCCCCGGCTTGCCTTGGTGGTGAAAAAAGGCTTGAACAACCGGTTGCGAATGAAGTCCTCATCCATGCCGGCTCCGTCATCCTCAATTTCGATCATGGCGTATCTGGATGCGCGCTTCGTCCTGAGCGTAACATGCCCATGGGCTTTCGCTGCGTCCTGGGCGTTGCGGATCACGTGCCCAAGCACGGTAGCCAGCTGATCGCCATCGGCCTGCACCCACAGCTCGTCCATCGTCGGCTCATACTCCGGTCGCGGCAACTGCGCGCGGCACTCGGCGAGCGCCTTGTCGATCACCACCGCGAGCTGCACGCGGCCGTGCGTGGCCGGGGCTGCCTCGCCGCGCAACTGCTCAAGCAAGCGTGAAATGCGCTGCACCGAATTGGCTACGGTCGTGAGCATGTCGTCCACGAACGCCGGGTTGTGCTTGTGGCGTTCGGCGTTCTGCAGCAGCAACGATTGCTGGGCGGCGAGGTTCTTCAAATCGTGCATCAGGAACGCGGTAAGCCGGTTGAAGCCCTCGAACTGGCGCGCCTCGGCCACCTGCCTGGCGTCGGCTGCCTGCGCCAGAGTGCCAGCCACCTGGCTCCCGGCAGCCCGCAGCAAGTCCGTGTCCTCCCAATCAAATGCGCGTCGCGCGCGGGCCTGCGCCAGCACCACAAAAGCAATGAGCCGGTCTTCGTGCACCAGGGGCACCACCAGCCACGCACACGGCAGACCGGCCAATGCAGCCGGCGCGCGCAGTCGTTCATCGCCGAGCGGCGGCGACTCACCCAAATCGTAAATCCACCGGCGTTCCCGCATGAACTCAAGCGCCGGCTCGCGTTGCGAAAAGCGCAGGCCGGCCGGCGTGACCATGTTCCACTGCGCTTCGGGCACAAATTCTTCCGCGTCACCGCGCATGAACAACGTGCCGGCCGGGCTGTCCACGATTTGCGCCACGGCACGCACGGCACGCAGCGGCAACTCGGTGTCGCTGGCCGTCAAGGTGGCCGTCAGCCGCAACCATTCCTCGCGGTAGTCATGGCGGAAACTGAAAAAATTCTTGTGCAGAAACACGCGCAGATGCGAGCGGGCCTGACCGGAGAAGGCGATCAACAACATGAGCAGCAGCGCAAGGCAAACCAGGGTGATTTCCGCGACCCGGCCCCAGTCGCCTCCGTACAGGCGGACGTAATAACCGCCGACCGCCGTAGCCATGATGTAGCACGCAACCACCAGCAAGGTGGTGGAATAGAACACTGCGCGCCGCGACACCCCGACCTGAAGTGACCACTCCGGATTGCGCGCCGCGGCCACCATCAACAGCGGCACCAGCAGCGCATCGATGAAACCGCGCGCCGCCCACGCGCTCAGATTGAACTGCCGGTACAGCACCGCGTACGAATACAGGAAGATGTCGTAGGTGAACATCACGCCAAGCACGATCACCAGAAATTTGAGCGCCCAGCGCTGTCCCGGTTCAACGTTGCGGTAGATCTGTTCGAGAAATACCACGCCGACAAGGGCGAGAACCAGCACGCCAATCAGCGGCAGGTTCACGCTGAACGGCAAACTCACCGCTGGCCACAGGCAATAGAGTGCAAGCACGATCCACGTCGCGTGCGCAACTACACGCATACCGCGCAGCAGCCCGGACATCGGCCAGGCGCCGAACAGGGCACTTACGAACACCAGCCACGCGCCATAGCGCAGTACCTCCGCCAGCAGGACCCAGTTGACCGCCAGCGTGCGCTGCCACTCGGCGTAGGCCAGAAACGCGCCCCACACGACCGATGCCGCCGTGGCCAGTATCAGCAGGACGCCGGTACGCTGGCCGCGCCAACTGATCGCCAGCAACACCGTTCCCACAAGGAACGCGACGGCGGCGGTCAGATAGCTGGCAATGACGATGAAGTACATGGTTGGGCGATCCTCGTGCGCGCGGCCAATTGCCTGCGCTTACCCGGATCAGCGCGTGTTCCCGGATTCAGGCATTGTCCAGTCGGTGCAGGCCGGAGTGGTGGGCAACGACGGCTTCCCCGGCACTGTCGGGTGACGCGCTCAGCAGGCGGCGGCGAATGTCGGCAGCCACGCGCGCTGCGGCATGCCCATCCCACAACTCGGGCTTCCGTCCATGCGGCCAATGCCCGGCAAGGATCTCGCCCACCGCCGGCACCAGCTCACTGGCAGCCACCAGCCGGTTGGTTCCTTCGGTGATCGTGATCGGACGTTCGGTGCTGGTACGCACCGTCAGGCACGGTATGTCAAGGTACGTGGTCTCCTCCTGGATGCCACCCGAATCGGTGATCGTCAGGCGCGCGCCGCACACCACATTCATGAAATCGACGTAACCGAGCGGCTCGATGACTTGCAGTCCCGGCGCTGCGGCCAGTTTCGCCCACAAGCCAAAGTTTTCCAGATTCTTGCGGGTACGGGGGTGCACCGGAAACACCAGCGGCAGCCGCGCCGCGATGCTGGTCAGTTGGCCGACCAGCGCCTTCAACGGTGCGGCGGTGTCCACGTTGGACGGACGGTGCAGCGTCACCACGCCGTACTCGCGTCCGTCCAGTCCGAGCCGGTGCCGCTCGCCGCTGGCCTCGATGCGTTCGCGCATGAGTTCGTAGGAATCGATCATGATGTTGCCGACGCGGGTGACCTTGTCCGGCGCCACGCCTTCGGCAGCCAGGTTCTCGTCACCATCCGGCGATGGCGTCCACAGGATGTCGGCAATCACATCGGTCACCAACCGGTTGATCTCCTCGGGCATCCGCCGGTCACGGCTGCGCAAACCGGCTTCCAGATGTGCCACCGGGATATGCAGCTTCGTGCCCACCAGGGCACAGGCAACGGTCGAATTGACATCTCCGACCACCACGATCAAGTCCGGTCGCTCCGCAATGCAGGCAGCTTCGTACGCCAACATCACTTTGGCGGTCTGTTCGGCATGACTGCCGCTGCCCACATCCAGATGCAGGTCCGGCGACGGCAACTTCAGGTCGGTGAAAAAGGCCTCCGACATGTTCTTGTCGTAGTGCTGGCCGGTGTGCACCAGGCGCAAGCGGCACCAGGGCTGCTCGTGCAACACGTGGAACAGCGGCGCGACCTTCATGAAGTTCGGCCGTGCGGCCGCGATCAAATCAATCCTGAGCCGCTGCATGCTGGAATATCTCCCTCGCGTCCAATGTCATCAGTGTAACAGCGGCGTTGCCCGCGTTTCGGGTTTTCCCGATAACCCCGACGCTCAATTGAAGCGCTCCCTCAACTGCGCGTGCAGGCTGGCCAGATCAGGAAACACGGGATAAAAAATGACCCGCCAAAACGGCGGGCCAAGTGTGATCGAATAGTTTTCAGTGTGTATCAAATCCGCAGGGAGGACTGGCTCAGACATCTTCGCGGCGGCGGCGCATTCCCACGGCTATGCCGATCATCAGCGCACCGAGGCCAAACATGCCGAGCACTGCAGGCTCCGGGACCGGATGGACCGATTCCACGAGCACCACGAAATCGTTGTAGTCCAGATCCGAGTTCAAGAACGGCAGGTCTTCCCAAGCCAGGAAGTACTCGCCCTGGTCGAACAACGCAGGTCTGGTTGATCCCGGAAGCAACAGCTTGGTCACACCGTCGCCCTGGAACGCCACCATGTGCGGCATGCCGTTGGGGTAATACGCCGCACTCCCAGCGTCGTTATTCATCGATGGGACGGAGTAGAAGAATCCCGTCGGCGTTTCCAGGTAATACCCGAATAGATTGTCTGCGCTGAAGTGTGCCGAGGCAGGAGTTCCGAAAGTGGGACCTGCCTGGTAGTTGCCGCCGCCGTTGTTGACCAGGACGGATCTCGAACCTGCACCCGCGGCGCCGCTGAACAACTCCAACGTATTGCTCTTGTCGGTGGGGTCGAAGATACCGAAGCTGTTGAGGTTGGCATTCCCCGCGACTTCGAACACCAGGTTGTTGAAACTTCCGCTCGAGGACGCGACGGACCACCAGGCACTCGGGTGCGCCTGACCGTTGTAGACGTCGATGCCCGGGCCGCTGCTCGTGACACTGTCCAGCAGCCCCTGCAGGCTGTTGTCGCCAGGCAGATCCGGGCTGGTGGGGGCGATGCAAGCCGGCCCCCCTTGGGTCAGGGCGCCGCCGACCGGCGCAACCGGGCACACGGTGGCAAAGGCCTGGGACGCAAACAGACTCACGGCGGCCAGGCCGACGAAGCCAAGACACTGGTATGTCTTCATGACATGTTTCCCCTGTTAGATTTCGGTGAAAGTATCGCGCCTCGCATCTAGCAAGTCACATGCCATGACCTGTAACGTCATGCTTTGTATACGGTAAATCTCCGGCGCTGCATTCGAAGGCGCTGCGGAAGCTCAAAAAATGTAAAGATTGCCGACACCTGTTGGCGTCGCGCATTCCGTACGCGCCAGCGAATGCTTGCCCGGGATGCCGTCCGCGCCGGGTTCTTGGCATATCCAGACGACTTCTCGCCAAAGCGTAAAGAATTCCAACACCATGCCTGGCTCGGAGTAGAGCGCGTCTGGTCTGGGGCTTGCCACAGCCTGCCGCTGGCTTGGGCGACCTCCGCAACCTCGCATTGACCCGCGGCGACGTACGCGCCACGGCGCTGGAGCAGGCCCGTACCCACGCCACGAATTTACACGCGCCCGCTTGCGCACTCAGCGAGCCGGTGGGTTTTCGCCCGCTCGTTTGCGCGACAACTGAGCCTGCGGACCCAGATCGGCGCGCGTGTGGATGGCTGTGTTTTCGCTCACCTGCAATGCGATCCACCCCAGCACGCGCGCGGAAGGAAACTCATGTCCAAAGACCGCCACCACCAACAGCACCATGCTTGCGACAACCCACTTGCGGGCCGACGGCGCCGCTCCCACATGCCGCCACGTGATGGCCAGCAGGACCGCGGCGACCAGTGCACCCCACAGCGCGCCTGCCACCACTTCCGCCAGCGAGTGGTCGCCCAGTACCCAGCTCGCGGCCGCGACGGCGAGGGCGAGACCCACCGCCACCACGACCCCAATGGCACGCAGACCAATTCGTTTGCGGCGAGTCACCAGCGCGGCTGCCACCGGCCAGAACAGGAACGACAGCGCTGCATGTCCGCTCAAACCGATGAAATTCCATCCCGCCGGATGCCATCCGGAAACCATGTACAGCACCTTGCTCAGCGCCACGCCGCCGCTCACCAGCAGCACGGCGGCCAGCCACCACCAGGCGGTGCGCCGCGTCGCCGGAACCGCGATCAACCATGCAAAAAGCAACGCTGCGCACGGCACCAGCACGGCTCCATCGCCGAGATAGATCAAGGCATGCCAGATACGGAGCATGGTCATCTCGAAATCCATTGCCTGATCGGTCAGAGCTGGCGACCCGTGTTACCCGCCAGCTGCACGTTGCGTACAAGGATGCGGGCGGCGGCATGAATCGCGCGTCACTGGTACGTGCGGACGACCCTGTCAGCTGAACCAAATCGGGGCCAGACCTCAGTGGACCAGTTCACACCTGGGGTTGCCTTGGCGTGAGCCCCGCCAACCCGACGCTGCGGTTCAACCGATGCTGGCTGCTTCGTGCCGTTTCGCCAACGCCCCTTCTTCGCGGGGACGCCCGATCCACACTTCGCGCGCCAGCCTCTGCCCCGTTCGCTGGCACGTGCAGGCGGGTGCTGCTGGATTGCCTATACTGTTGCCGCAACGGAATCCGTGACCCAGCTCACCAATCCAGGCACAAGGGAACAATCGTTTGAAGGCAGGAGCATTTTTCAGCGAACTCAAACGCCGCAACGTACTGCGGGCCGGTGCGTTTTACGTCGCCGCGGTGTGGGCGCTGTCGCAGGGTTTGGCGCAGCTGTTGCCGGTGTTCGACGCGCCGAACTGGATAACGCGCTGGTTCATCATCGCCTGCGCCATCGGCTTCCCGTTCTGGGTCGTCTTCGCGTGGTTCTGCGAGTTCACGCCGACCGGATTGAAGCTGGAAAGCGAAATCGCGCCCGGCGAGTCCATCGCCCAACACGTGGGCAAGCGGGCCGACCGCTGGATCATCGCGGTACTGGTCGTGGCAGTGGTGTTGCTGGTCACCAACCAGTTCGTGCTGCATCGGGACGCGACCAGCACCGCAAACAGTACCGATGCCAAGGCGATCGCGGAGGCGTTGGCGAATGTCCCCAAACAATCCGTCGCGGTGCTGCCGCTCGGCAACGAAAGCGGCAACCCCAAGCAGCAATATTTTTCCGATGGTTTGTCCGAGGAACTGATTTCCGAACTCACCCAGATCGACGGCTTGAAGGTGATCGGCAAGTACTCCAGCTTCAAATTCCGCGACAGCAAAGACAGCCCCGCACAGATTGGCGCTGCGCTGGGCGTGGCCAACCTGATCCAGGGTTCGGTCTTCCAGCAGGGCAATCGTATCCGCGTCACGGTCGGCATGATCCGCGCGAAGGACGGCCGCAGCGTGTGGTCGCACAGCTACGACGAGCAGCTGGATGACGTGTTCGCGATTCAATCCAAAATCGGCCAGGCCGTGGCGTCGGCGCTCAAGGTCAAGCTGCTGGGCAAGAAGACGCTCGTGGCGACCGACAAGCCACCCAGCGGCAACGTCGAGGCCTACCAGCTCATGCTGCAAGGCCGCGGGCTGGCACGGCAGGGCACTGAAGCCGGCTACAAGCGAGGCATCGCGCTGTTCCAGCAAGCGCTGAAGCTTGATCCGGACTACGCCTTTACCTGGGGGTTGCTGTCCAATGCGCTGATCAATCAGGCAGGCTTGCTCACCGGCGATGCGCGCCAGCAGGCGTACGCGGAGGCTCGCGCGGCAGTGGACAAGGAGCAGGCCCTGGCACCGGACACGGCGTTTACCCACACGGATCGCGGCTACCTGAAGTTGATCGTGGACAATGATGCCGTCGGCGCGCTGGCCGAATTCAAGCGGGCCCACGAACTGGAGCCGAACGATGCCAGAAACATCAACTTCCTGGCCACCGGGCTGGCGAACACCGGGCAACTGAAGGCGGCAGTCGACCTGTTCCGCAAGGCCGTCGCCAGCGACCCGTTGCGCGCAGGCTTTTATGCCAGTCTGGCCAATGCGCAGTTGGGCCAACGCGAACTTGATGCTGCCGAGCAGGCGATCCGCAAGGCGCTGGATTTGCAGCCCGGTTTCCCGGTGGCGTATACGTTGCTGGCTGAGGTCGACATCCTGCGTGGCGATGCCGCCGCCGCGCAGCGCGATGCCAAGCAGGAAACCGATCCGGTGTACGGCCCATGGATACAGGCCATGGCGCGACAAATCGGCCCCGACCACAAGCAGGCGGACGCCGCCTTGCACGATTACATCGCGAAGAATGGCAACGACCAGCCGTATCTCGTTGCCGATCTGTATGCGCTGCGCAAGCAGCCGGATCAGATGTTCGAGTGGCTGGAACGCGCATTCACGGATAACGATCCAAGCATCAATCTGCTGACCGATCCGTTCGTGCTGGCCTACCAGCACGACCCGCGCTTCACCGCCCTGTGCAAGGCGGCGGGATTGCCGTTGCCAAGCGAACCACTGACTGCGGCGGTGAGCTCCAGCGGGCGTTGAGCAACCGCTGGCCTGGGAACCGCGGAACTGCACACCCGAGCGAGTCAGGCGCTGTTTGTCTGGCCTGCGCAGCGAGCGAGTACACCGAAACGTGGCGTTGGGTCTGACCAGTGCTGCGGTTTTACGCCACACATCCGTCGAGAACCTTTACACCTTGGTATTGACCCTTGAAGCGTGACAAACATGTGCAAAACATGGGGTTGGTTGGTTCATTCGAACAGCGGAGGCAAATCAGGCGTCGATAAAGTTTACGAATCGTGGATAAGGGCTTCGCGCTTTTGGTAATGGAAACAACGGGTTGGTTATTGGCACCCGATATGCATCGGAACTCCGCACGAGAATGCTTCCAGTGGTGCAGCTTCGCTGCAATACCTGCAAAACAAGGGAATTCAACATGAAATATTATCTGGCGTTGGCCCTCGCAGCCTTTGCTCTCATGCTGGTCGCCCCGGGCGCCTCCGCGGTTCGTATCCGCGTGGTGGACGCGCCTCCCGTTGATTGCACTGCGCTGCCTGCAAACACCACCTGTACGGTCACCGAAATCGGCGGCGACTCCAGCTATCTGATGAGTTTCATGCCCGTTGAGGGTCCGAATGGTGTGGCCTGCCGATCTGCGGAGGCGGTGCCGGAACCGGCCGCGGATATAAGCGGCTTCAACTGGTGCATCATTTTCAACAATCTCAGCGGTGGGCCGCTGACCGGCCTCAACTTTACGTTCACTGTCCCCACGCCAGGGGTCAACGACGACTACAGTTTCGTGTTTTGCGACGGTGTCCCCAGCAGTGTGTCCAGCACCCTGTGTCCATCGGGCCCGGTGGAAGCGGGCGACATCATCACTGCGACATTCTCCGCCGATCCCGGGGTGCCGAATCGCCAAGACGCTTACCTGTTCGTCGACTTCGAAAATAATCCGGGCGACGTCAGCGCAACCTTTGCATCAACCTCTGTACCCGAGCCGGGTGAGCTGGGCTTGTTCGGGCTGGGCTTGCTGGCCATTGGCGTAGGCTACGGGTTGGAAAAACGTCGTCAGAGCCGCCGGGCCCATATTGCGCAGTAGTTCGCCCGCAGCCGCCGGGATCGGCCCACGGCCAGCTTGAATCGGCACTTGCAGCAGTCCCCGGCAACGGGGATTGCTTTTTTGTGCCCGGGCGCTTCAGCAGGATCGGGGCTGGTCGCCTGCAAACACAACCGTCCGCAATTTTTGCGCGCCACTCTGTCACCAAGCGCAACACCGTGACTGCGGCCGCTGCATCATGTTGCCTGTGCCGTGGCCCAGCGGGCGGCGCCGAGGCCGGCAATACGCCCGCTGGCCAGGCACGCGGTAAGCAGATAGCCGCCGGTTGGCGCTTCCCAATCCAGCATCTCGCCAGCGACAAACACACCGGGCCGGACCGACAACATCAATGCCGCATCCAAGGCCTCCAGCCGCACGCCGCCGGCCGTGCTGATGGTCTCGGCCAGCGGTCGCGGCGCAAGCAGGCGCAATGGCAGTGCCTTCAACCGCGCGGCCAGCACTTGCGCATCGGCCAGTGCCGTCTTGTCGATCAACTCGAATACCAGCGCCACCTTGAGCGCATCCAGGTGCGCCCGTCGGCGCAACCAATCGCCGATGCTGTGCTTGCCGCGCCCGGCCAGGCGTGCAGCCAGCATCGCCTCGCTGCAGCCGGGTACCAGATCCAGCTGCAGGTACGCCTCGCCGCGCTCAGCCAGCTGCTCCCGCAATTCGGCACCGATGGCGTAGATCAGACTGCCCTCGACGCCGTATCCACTGACGACAAACTCACCCTGGCGCGCATGCGCCGCCCCGGCGCGATCGGTCCAGCGCGCGACGACGGATTTCAGCGCGGCGCCAGCATGCCGCTGGCGCAAGTGCTCACTCCATGCCACCTCAAAGCCGCCGTTGGCCGGCCGCAGCGGCGCGACATCGACACCAGCCGCACGCAACGTTGATACCCACGCGCCATCGGAACCCAGGCGCGGCCAGCTCGCCCCACCCAGCGCCAGCACCACCGCCGACGCCGGCACGAGCTGTTCGCCGTCAGCCCCGGCAAAGCGCAGCGCGTTGCCCTCGCCCCAGCCGAGCCAGCGCTGGCGTACATGAAACACCACGCCCGCCTCGCGCAGGCGCCGCAACCACGCCCGCAACAGCGGCGCGGCTTTCATGTCCCGTGGAAATACCCTACCGGAACTACCGACGAACGTGGGCACGCCCAGTTCTGCCGCCCACGCGCGCACATCCTGCGCACCCCACGCCTGCAACCAGCGTGCGACCACCGGATGACGCGCGCCATAGCGGCTGGCAAATGGCGTCAGCGGCTCGCTGTGCGTCAGGTTGAGACCACCTTTGCCGGCGAGCAGGAATTTGCGCCCGACCGAGCCCATCGCGTCATACACATCGACCTGCGCTCCGGCGGCACGTGCAACTTCCGCCGCCATCAGACCAGCCGGGCCACCGCCGACGATCGTCACGCGGCCACTGGTGAATGGATAAGCGGGTGCGGGCATCCCGCTATCGTCCCACGCACCTGCCCGCGGGAATAGCCAAAGGTGTCGAACGATCCGCGCAAAACCCCGGACGAGCAGTGGTCGCTCGATGATTGGAACGAACAGATCCCGTCGGCACGACGGCGGACATGGGCCGCGGACGTACCCCTATTTGGACGGCCAATTGCACGGTGGGCGGAGTTCTGTCAAAACTACGTCAAATGAATCACAGATAAACCCGACCGCACTTCTGCGTGCAGATAATCATCTTCATTGCGCACCACAACACATTTTCTTGCGTCTGCAAGATTATGGTTTGAAAGAATTAAATTCTGTCATTCCGTATAACGTTATTTCTTGCGATTGATAATGTGTCACGCATCACGATTGTTCACGGCCAATAGGGGAAAAAGTCCTATTGACGCGCACGGATGATCGTTCCAGCTTCCACCCGTCAACCATTGTTCGCCGTCAAATTGACTGGGCAATTTTGCCATGGCGCTCCACAGCGAAGCGGCAGTCAATCGGCAGACCAGGTGGCTGACAGCCAAAGCGGACACACACTTGATCGACATTCAGCCCGCAGGGAGTGTCGGCCCTGCCAGGCTGGATCGGCATCAGGACTGGAGACAGGGCGGACATTGCCCGAAGGCGTTGGCCTGTCGTGTCGTGCATTGGTCGGCAACACGCAAGGGTGCAGTAGCAAGCAGAGTATTTCTGGAAAGAAAACGGTGGTGTCACGCTTTGCCGTGACACTCAATCATGAGGTGCACGCGGCCGCAATGGCTGTGCCTGCCTCCAATTATCTTTCGGGAGTTCCAGATGCAACATCCATTTCATCTCAAATTGCTGGTGGCCGCCATTTCCATCGGTTGCGCCACCGCCATCAGTGCAGCCACCATTCCGACGGTTGCCAGTCCCACGGCTTTCGTCACGCTGGCCCAGCACGCCACTACCCTGCGCAACGGTGATGTCACCGAAGGTGCCTTGCCCGCAGCGGCACCGATGCACATCGAGGTTGCGTTGAAATTGCGCAATCCCGCGAAATTGCAAAACTTCATCGCCGTGGCCCGAACATCCCCATCGGCGTTGGTCCAGCGCACCATGTCCAGTGCCCAGTTCAGCGCCGATCACGCGCCAACTGCCGATCAGGCCAGCGCCGTCGCGGCGTACCTGAAAACCGCCGGCTTCACCAATGTGATCATCGCGCCCAATCGCTTGCTGGTCTCCGCAGACGGACGCGCAGACGCCGCGCGTGCGGCTTTCAAGACCACGTTCGCGCGAGTCAGGACGCATGATGGCCGCGACGCGTTCATGAACACCAACTCGCCGCAGATTCCTGCTGCATTGCACGACAGCGTACTGTCCGTGATCGGCCTGCAAAACGTGCATCATGCGCATACCTTTGCCATACGTGCACAAGCGGGTTTCAACCCCCAGGCGATAACTGGTCACAACCCGACCGAGTTCTCGTCCATCTACGGCGGCAGCGGGCTGCCGACGGCCGCGGGTGTCACCGTTGGCATCGTCACGCAAGGCAAGATCACCCAAACCGTGACCGATTTGAACTCGTTCACCGCGCAGAACGGTTTGCCCACCGTAACCACGCAGACGGTGAACACCAATGGCACCAGCAATGACACCAGTGGCGTCATCGAGTGGAATCTCGACAGTCAGGACATCGTCGGCATGGCCGGTGGCCAGGTCGGCAAGCTCATCTTCTACAACATCCCGACCCTGTCCAACGCCAACCTCACCGCCGACTTCAACACCATCGTGTCCGCCAACGCCACGAAGATCATCAACGTGTCGCTGGGTGAATGCGAAACCTTCGCGCAAAGTGATGGATCGGCCGCAGCCGATGACCAGATCTTCCAGCAGGCAATCGCGCAAGGACAGACGTTTTCGGTGTCCTCGGGCGACTCCGGCGCGGACGAGTGCGGCGACGGCGGGATAACCCCCAGCTACCCCGCCAGCTCGCCGGGCGTGGTGGCGGTGGGTGGTACCACGCTGAATGCCACCACCACTACCTACACCAGTGAAACGGTGTGGAGCGGCGGTGGCGGCAGCCCCAGCAAGTTCGAAGGCAAACCAAGCTGGCAGGCCGGCGTGCTTGCCGGGACCAAACGCGGAGTGCCCGACCTCTCGTTCGACGCCGATCCGAACAGTGGCGCCAAAATCATCGTCAACGGCGCCAGTGAGCAGGTTGGCGGCACCAGTCTTGCGGCACCGTTGTTTGCCGGCTCATGGGCGCGCCTGCTGGCCAGCAACCCGTCGCTGACCTTCGCCGCACCGTACCTGTACCAGACCCTGACCGCCGTCGACTATCACGATGTCACCTCCGGCAACAACGGTGGTGAAACCGCTGCGGCGGGCTGGGATCTGGCAACCGGGTTTGGCAGCTTCAGACTCGATCAGGTGAGCAGCCACATTGGCGGCGGCACACCACCGGGCAACAACCCGCCCGTGGCCAACTTCGCTGACACGATCAGCGGCCTGACCGTAAACTTCACCGACAGCTCTACCGACAGCGACGGCAGCATCGTGTCGCACGCCTGGAACTTCGGCGACGGCGGCACCTCGACTGCAACCAACCCGAGCCACACCTATGCCGCCGGTGGAACGTACAGCGTGTCGCTCAAGGTCACCGACGACGGGAACGCGTCCAACACCAAGATTCAATCGGTAACGGTCGCTGGTGGCGGATCCTCCCAGTTGATTGTCAACGGCGGCTTCGAGACCGGTACGGCCACACCGTGGACCATCAGTGCCGGGGCGCTGTGCACCACCAGCACCTGCGGTGGCGAGGCGGCCCACGGCGGCAGCTGGTTTGTGTGGATGGATGGTTATGGCCGGAGGCACACCGACACTGCCGCGCAGACGGTAACCATCCCCAGCGGCAAGACTACGGTCAATCTGACGTACTACCTGCACGTCGACACTGCCGAAACCACCACCACGCGGGCCTACGACACGCTGAAGGTGCAGGTCTACAACAGCGCCGGCAGTCTGCTCAAGACGCTGGCGACGTACTCCAACCTCAACCCAATCGGCGGTTATGCGGTGCATACCAGCAGCCTGGCTGCGTACGCCGGCCAGACCGTGTCGATCAGGTTCACGGGCACGGAGGACGTCTCGCTGGCAACCTCGTTCGTACTGGATGACGTGAGCCTCACCGCGCAATAGGCGACAAGCCCGGGTCGGTGGCGCGTCGTCGCTATCCGCACCAGCTCCCGAGGCCCACCCACCGCAAGGTGGGCCTCGCTTTTTTTTGCGCGTTCCCCCGCCGGTTTCCGCCGTGTTGTATGGTGCAGCCTGGTTATCTGGGGACACCCCGCATGCTTCGCACGAGCGCCGCACTTGGTCTGTTGTTTGGCTGGACATATACCTTTGCGGCAGCGGCAGCACCACCGGCAGCACCGCGCGAACAACCCGCGTTGCACGCGTTGGCCGACGCCCCAAGCGAGGCGCAGCTGCGCGCCACGATCACGGCGCTGGTCGGCTTTGGTACACGGCACACCTTGTCAGGCACCACATCGAACAAGCGCGGCATCGGCGCGGCGCGGCGCTGGGTGCAGTCGCGATTCGCGACCATCGCCAAGGACTGCGGCGGCTGTCTCGAAGTGGTCACGCCGGCGCAAACGTTTACCGGCAAGCGCGCACCACAATCGGTCGAAGTGATGGACGTGGTGGCGATCAAGCGCGGCAAGCGCTATCCACAGCGCGTGATCGTCATGACCGGCCACCTCGACTCGCGCGTCACCGATGTCATGAACATCACCAGCGACGCCCCCGGCGCCAACGACGATGCCTCCGGCGTGGCCGCGCTGATCGAGGCGGCGCGCGTGCTGTCGGTGCAGGACAACGATGCCACGTTGGTGTTTGCCGCGCTGTCCGGTGAGGAACAGGGCCTGTACGGCGGCAAGGTGCTGGCCGACTACGCCGTGGCGCAGGGCTGGCAGGTCGAGGCCGAACTCAACAACGACATCGTCGGCAACAGCCGCGGCCAGAACGGTGTGCTCGACAACACCACCGTGCGCGTGTTTTCCGAAGGCACCAAGAGCAACGAGACACTCAAGCAGGCCGATTACCGGCGTTACCACGGCGGCGAGGTGGATTCGCCCTCGCGCAACCTTGCCCGTTACATCGATCGCCTCGCCAACGACTACCTGCCCGACTTCAAGGTGCACATGATCTACCGTACCGACCGCTTCGGCCGTGGCGGCGACCAAGTGCCATTCTTGCAAGCCGGCTTTCCCGCCGTGCGCGTGACTGAGGCGCACGAGGATTACACGCGCCAGCATCAGGATCTGCGCACCGAGCAGGGCATTCGCTACGGCGATACCATCGACGGTATCGACTTTCGCTATCTCGCCCGGGTGACCGCGCTCAACGCCATCACCATGGCCGCGCTCAGTCGCGCGCCGGCACCGCCGAGCGGCGTGACGATCGAAGGCGCGCTGGCCACCGACACCACCGTGCACTGGAACCAGGTGCCCGGCGCCGCCGGCTACCGCGTGCACTGGCGCGACACCACGGCGGCGCAATGGCAGCATGCGCGCGCCGTCGGTGACGTTGATCACACCGTACTCAACAACGTCGTGATCGATGATTGGTTCTTCGGTGTGTCCGCCGTATCGGCGGACGGCTACGAGAGCCCGGTGGTGTTTCCCGGCTTTGCCGGCAGTTTCGAACGCTCACCCGCGCCCGCCACCGCTACCGCGGACTGAATCGCCCGCCGCCGAGTCGGCCCGCGGCAACCCGGCGCGTGCAGCAGGTCAATCCAGCCACGCCGCTCAGCGCTGGAACAAGGCGATCTCGGGCTCATGCAAACCAAAGCCCTGGGCATAATTGACGCCAAGCGCCGTCAGTGCCTGCGCGGTTTGCGCATCACCCACCCACTCCGCCACCACTTCCAGACCGAGGCGATGACCGATGTCGGTCACCGCACGCACCATCAAATGGCTGACCGGATCAACCAGCATGTCGCGGATGAAACTGCCGTCGATCTTGATGATGTCCACCGGCAGATTCTTCAAATAGGTAAACGAGGACATGCCGGCACCAAAATCGTCCAATGCGATGCGACACCCCACGGCCCGCAGCCGCTCGGCAAGATGCACCAGTTGCGCCAGATTGCGCACTGCCACCGTCTCGGTAACCTCGAAACATACGCGGGCCGGCGTTATCCCGTGGCGTTGCAACAACGCGATGATCCAGTCGGCCAGTGCGTCGTCACTGATGCTGGCGCCGGAGAGATTGATCGACACCAGATCGAGCATGCTGCCGGCGCGGTGCAACCGGTCGAAATGTGCCAGCGTGGTCTCGATGACCCAGCGATCAATGGCCGGCATCAAACCGTAACGTTCGGCCGCCGGAATGAACGCACCAGGCACCACGAGCGTCCCGGATTCATCCCGGAAACGCAGCAATACCTCGATGCCGCTCGCACGGCTGGCAGCGCCCCACGGCAACGGCCAGACCTCCTGGCAAGTCAACACCAGCTGCTGCTGATCGATCGCCCAGCGCAGGCGATTGGCCCATTGCATCTCGCCGCGCCGCAACACGGTCTGGTCATCCTGCGCGGAGTAGAAATGCACACGATTGCGGCCCAGTTCCTTGGCCATGTAGCACGCGGTATCCGCCTGCGCGAGCAAATCGGAAAGGTTGAGCCCCGGGCGATCCACCAGCACGCCACCAATGCTGGCGCTGACCATGTAGCTGTGTTGCTCCCACACAAACACGTAGCCATCGATGCACTGGCGCACGCGCTCGGCAATCTGCGCGGCTTGCTGCAGATCACTTACACCTGCGACGAGCACGCCAAACTCGTCGCCACCCAGTCGGGCCAGCACGTCCGCCGCACTCAGCTGCCGCCGCATCACGATCGCCAGCTGTACCAGCAACTGGTCGCCAGCCAGATGACCGGAAGTATCGTTGACCAACTTGAACTGATCCAGGTCGATGTACAGCAATAGCGCGGATGGCACGACGCCATTTGCCACTGCCAGCGTGGCGCGCAGCTGGCGCTCGAACTCGCGCCGGTTGTACAGCTCGGTCAAGGCATCGTGGCTGGCCTGATAGCTGAGGCGTTCGGTCAACTGGCGCTGGGCGGAAATGTCCGCGGCCACCATCAGCCACTGGTCGCGCCCGCCCAGGCTGATGCGCGAGATTGCCACGTTGGCCCAGAAGCGCGGGCCGACGGACGTGCCCAGCAGAACTTCCGCACGACTGCAGGTCTGCGTGGTGGGATCACGCAGCAAGACGCCCAGCGCCGTATCCGCGAAAAGATCGTACAGGTTGGCCATCCGCACCGTGGGACCCAGGCGCTCGCCAGCCACGTAATTGACATAGGTGATGCGCCCGTCGCCCGCATCGGCAAGCAGCACCAGGGCGGGCAGCAGATCGTTCAACGCCCGGAACCGTTCGTCACTTTCGCGATAGCGTCGACTCATCCGCGAGCCAAGCTCAAGCGCCCGCTGCCGGGTGCCGGCAATGGAAAACGCCAACAGCGCCAACAGGACACTCGCCGGCACGCCGGCCAGTACCGTCACCTGGCGCGAACCCAGATGGCCCGAATCACGTGGTAGTGGTTGCATCGCCACGTTCCACACGCGCTGGCCATACTCGAGCCGATAGACAAAATCTTTTGCGGTCGACATCGCCAGTTGCGGATGCGAGTCATACAGCGCTACCGCCGGCACCGCCGTGGCGTCGCTGACCCGCATGTGCATGGCTCGCGTCGTCTGCACCGGCATGGCGTTCTCGATCATGCCGGCAACCCGAAAGGTGGCGGCGATCGCACCATCGCCACGAGCTTCCCGCTCGGCCCGGGTGCCGGGCAATCCCCCGGGACTGTATACCGGCAGGCACAGCGTGACCGCGATGTCCTGTCCCGCCCCGGCGGCCGGCGGACCGGCAACCGTGAAGGGAGCCGACAGGACCGGCTGGTCAACCTCACGTGCCGCCAGTACCGCGGCGATCCGTCCAGATTGGCGATCAAGAACCGTGCCCGCCAAGGTGTCGTTGCCGGCACGTGGCTGGACCCAGCGTGTGACGTAACGTGTGCCAGCGGTGCCGGTTTCGCGCTGCGCATAGGTCAGCGCGAGCAAATCAGGAAACTGTTCGCGCGGCCGCATGCTCGCGTAGAAGCTGGCGAACTCGGCATCGGTAACGTCTTCGGAGCCGAGGTACAGCGCCTGTGCTGCGCGCAACAGGCTCTGCGCCGCATGCATTCGCGCACGCAACGCAACGTAACCCTCCATGGCCAGCTCCTGTTGCACCCGCCGTTGTGCCACGCGCTGCTGGCGACTCTGCAGTTGCTGGGCGAGCAGCGTCACCCCGAGACCGGCCAGCAACGCAACGCCCGCCCAGAGATACCTGGTCCACCACGGTGGCGTGCGGTCCCCCGGTACCGCATCGCGTCCGCCGTGCGCTGGCGCGGCGGCAATCGGACGATTTGTCGGATCCTTCAGTTCACGCAAGGACATTCCCGCGAGCTAGCAGACAGACCCGATGGTACACAATCAGCTCACGCGCGATCTGCCAACGCCGAGGTACAACCTGCTCGCCAGCCCAGGGCCAGTCAATCGTCCCCTGCTCACCCACGGCACCACCGCACTGAGTTGAGTAAGGCGGCAGCGCCGGCAAGCGGCGGCAACTCAATCCAGTCGCACACCAAGCGAAGCCAGCCGGCGCCAGCCATCGGCGCTGGGCAGCACCGCGCGACCCTGGTCCGCCCGACGCAGCCAGTCCGCCTCGAACATCGCTGCAGTCAGCGCCACGCCGAGCGGACCGCCCAGATGCATGCGCCGTTCAGTCCAGTCCAGGCAAGCGCGACCATGCAGCGGCAGCAGGTTCGTCACCGGCAAGCCGGCCGCGCCCAACGCGGTGACGCCCGCGGGCAGCAGTTGCAGCCCGCGCGTGCCGGTTTGCAGCCATGTGCGCTCCAGCAAGTTGGCACACCACGCCACGCCCAGCGCACCGGCCAGATGCCGATAACAGCAACGCGCGCGACGCAATTGCGCATCGCCGCGTGCGGGCAACGCGCGCACCGCCGGCACGCGCGCCAGCGCGAGCGATTCCAGCATCGCGCCCACTCGCTCGTCCGCCAGTCGGTAATAGCGATGACGGCCTTGTGCATGCAGTGCGAGCAGGCCCCCATCGAGCAGTCGGCGCAAATGTGCGCTGGCCGTGGCCGGAGCGACGCCGGCAATATGCGCCAGTTCGCCGGCTGGCCGCGCAGTGCCATCGGCCAATGCCAGCAACATCGCCGCGCGCGCCGGCTCGGCCAGCAAGCTGCCAAGCTCGGCCACATGATAACGATCGAGTGGGGCTGCATCGCTCATGCACGCAGTGTAATCAGTACGTCTGCGCGACACTTCGACCGGGGACGAAACACCGGTCCGCACGCACGTGTTCAGCGTGCGCTGCGGGGTTTGGTCCGATGCGTGGGTGCGGCCGTCCATGGGTTGTCTGGCCACGGGTGGCGCGGATAGCGCGCGCGCAGCTCGTTGCGTACTTGCGGATAGGTCTGTTCCCAGAAGCTGCGCAGGTCCTGGGTGACCTGCAGCGGCCGGCCAGCCGGCGACAACAGCTGCAGGGTGACTGGGATGCGCCCGGCGCCGACGCGCGGGGTATCGGCCAGGCCAAACAGTTCCTGCAGTTTGACGGCCAATACCGGCGCGCCGCCAGCAGGATCATAGGCCAGCCGCCGGGTTTGCCCGCTGGGTACGGTGATGGCGTCGGGGGCCTGGGTGTCCAGCGCCGCGCGTTGGGCGTAATCGAGCAGCCCACTCAATGCCTGCATCAGCGTACCGGCAGCCACGGCGTCGAGCCGGTGTACGTCGTGCAGGTATGGCCCGAGCCACGTATCGAGCGTTGCCAGCAGCGCGGCATCGGACACGTCCGGCAGCTGCAATTCTGGCATCCACTCGCGCAACACGTAAATCCGCGTGCGCAAGCGGCGCGCGGTGTCGCTCCACGGCAACAGGCCCAGGCCGTGTGCGCGCACCGCCTGCAGCAATGCCGGCAACGCGTCTTGCGCCCGCACCGGCACGCTGTGACGCTGCAGCACGATGGCGCCGAAGCGTTGCTCGTCAAATGCCTCGACCGCGCCCCGCTCCGGGTTCCAGCGCACCGTGCGGCTCGTTTGGAACTGGTCCGCAAACGCATGCTCCAGCAACTCCGGATCCAGCGGCGCGGCGGCCTGGATCAGGCTGTCGCGCGCTTCAAGCCGCGCATCCAGCACCACCAGCCACGGCTCGCCACGCAACGCCGTCTGCTCGTGCAGGCGCGCACCACGACCGTTGGCCAGCGTGTAGCGCAAAGGCTGCCCGACATCCTGATGGGCAATGCGATCGGGAAACGCATGGGCCAACAAGTCGCCGACACTGCACCGGTCGGGCACGCCGCTGGCACCGGTACGGACGCCCAGACGTCTGCGCCAGCCCCTGCTGACTTGCTCGATCGCCGCGAGCGCACCGGCGTCGCCCATGGCGCGCGCGGACGCACGCGCACTGCGATCGCGCCACGCATGCAACGCGGCCACGCGCAGCCGGAAATCATCGCTGTGCGCGTCTTCGCCACGCAACGGTGAGCGTGACTCCAGCAATGCCAGCAAATCGGCAACCAGTGGCAGCAGCACCCTTGGTGCTCCCCACGCAGCCGCCGCCAGACGCGGCGTGGCACCGAGCGTCAACATCCGCCGACCCAGGGCCGTGATGCACCCCTGGGCATCCAGCGCGCCCAGCCGCTGCAGCAACTCACGCGCTTGGGCCAGTGCACCGGGTGGCGGCGGATCAAGCCAGCGCAGGCTGTCGCGACTGCTGGCGGTGATTCCCCATGCCGCCAGCTCCAGCGCCAGCCCGGACAGTTCCACCTGCTGGATCTCCGGCGCACGCGAAACCTCCAGCCGGCGACTCTGCGGCCACAATCGGTAGGCAACGCCGGCGGCAACCCGCCCGGCACGCCCAGCCCGCTGCTCGGCCGAAGCCTGGGCAATGCTCACCGTCTGCAGCCGCGTGAAGCCCGAGTTCGGGTCAAACCGCGGCTCGCGCGCCAGGCCGGTGTCGACGACCACGCCGATGCCCGGCAAGGTGACACTGGACTCGGCAACGTTGGTCGCCAGCACGATGCGCCGGGTGTTCGTCGCGCCGGGGCCGAGCGCCGCCTGTTGCTCAGCCTGCGACAGGTCGCCATGCAAGGGCAGGATTTCCAGCGTGGTCGCGGTTGCCGCCGCAAGGCCCGACAAAGCCGACTGCGCACGGGCAATCTCCCGGCGGCCGGGAAGAAATACCAGGATATCGCCGGCATCCTCGACCAGTGCCTGCCGCAGCACACGCAGCAGATGCTGCTCGCCCGCCTCCCGGGTACGTGCCGGTGGATATTCGACACGCACCGGATAGCTGCGGCCGACGCTGGACAGGCGCGGTGCGTCGAGCCACTGCGCGACCCGCTGACCATCGAGCGTGGCCGACATCAGCACCAGGCGCAGATCCGGGCGCAGCGTGGCTTGCACGTCCAGCGCCAAAGCCGCGCCGAGGTCAGCGGCCAGGTGGCGCTCGTGAAACTCGTCAAACACGATCACGCCGATGCCTTCCAGTTCCGGATCGCGTTGGAGCATCGTGGTGAGAATACCTTCGGTCACCACCTCGATCCGCGTCGCTGCACCCACCCGTGATTCGAAGCGGATGCGATAGCCAACGGTCTGCCCAACCTGCTCGCCAAGCTGTTGCGCCATGAACTGCGCGGCGGCCCGCGCGGCGATGCGCCGTGGTTCCAGCATGACGACCTTGCGACCCAGCAGCCACGGGGTCGCCAGCAATGCCAGTGGCACTTGCGTGGTCTTGCCGGCCCCAGGCGGCGCCTCCAGCACCAGACGTGGACACGTGTTCAGCGACGCACAAATCTGCGGCAACAACGCGATGATCGGCAAATCAGGCAATGACGCGGACATGTGCGTCCATGGTTATGGTTGTGGTCCGCTGACATGCCCACAGTGTGCCACCGGCACCTGCATCCACCAGGCACATCACCGTGCTGCCTCGCCATCCCGGCTGGCCGCGAAGACAATGCCGGGGCGGCAAACATCTGCGGGCACGCCAGGGGCGTGGGCGCAAGGATCGCGCGGCTGCGGCTTTGTCCCGGCTGCCCGGCAGTTACTGCCCCGCGCTACCGGGGCTCACCTGCCGCAACGCACTGCATGGCCCATTTTCGCGCGGTCACCACCCCCGCCGGGTCCTGCAAATGGCCGCGCGCTTCGCCAATCACCCGCCAGTTTTCCGCGCACAAGCTGCCGTGGCGGGTGCCCTGACGCCACGAGCGCAAGGCCAGGGTCTGCGCCGTCACGTAGTCGGTCTGCGCCAGCGCCGCCACTGCCTGTTGCTGCAATTGGTCGGGGCTTGCCGCTGCCGGTGCGCCCGCATCGCCGCTTGCCAACGGTACCGTGACTGCCGCCGTGGTGGCGGCCGGCGGCGTGGTCATCGAGACATTCGCGCGCAGCGGCGCCAGCGACTCGAATTTTTCCTGGTAATCGTCGGTAATGCGCTTGGCATCCTCGCCGCCGCGAATCACGCGCGGCGTGATCAGCACGATCAGCTCGGTGCGGTTGCGGTTGCGATTGGTATTGCCAAACAGCCGACCAAGCACCGGCACCCGGTTGAGGCCGGGAATGCCCGTATCGGTGTTCGCCTCGGCCTGCTGGATCAAACCACCGAGCAACACGGTCTGGCCGCTCTGCACCGCCACTTGCGTCGCCAGTCTGCGTTCGGAAATGGCAAAGTTGCCATTCACCGCAGGCACGGCACGGTTCGGCTGGCTGACCTGCTGGCTGATGTCCATATAGACCAGGCCGCCGGGATTGATTCGCGGCTGGACATTGAGGATGACGCCCGTATCCAGATAGGTCACCTGGTTGAAACTGCTGGTGGTGCCCAGGCCGGTGTTGATGCTGGTCTGGTTGACCGGTATCCGGTCGCCCACCTGGATCGTCGCGGTCTGGTTGTTCATCACCACCATCGACGGTGCCGACAACGTCTTGGTGTTGCCGCTGGTTTCCATTGCGCGCACGGCAACCTGCAGATTGCTGTTGAGGAACGAGTAGAAGAACGGTTCGCCGCCGAACGCATTGCCGCCTTGCCCCAACGCTCCCTGGCGCGGATTCGTCGGGTTGCCGGGGATGATATTGCCGCGGCTGTCCGTGGTACTGCCGGCCAGCCCCTGCAGATACCACTGCACCCCAAACTGGAACTCGCCGGTGAGGCTGACTTCCAGGATGCGCGTTTCGATCTGCACTTGCAGCGGTACATTATCGAGCTTGGTGATGGCGGTCTTGATCTCCGCCCATTGCGACGCCCGCGCGCGCACCAGCAACTGGTTGCTGCCATCGACCGAACTGATGCGCACGCTGCCGTCACTGGACGTGTATTGCTGACTGCTGGCCCCGTTGTTGCCAGCCGTACCGAAGCTGCCACCCGCATTGCCGCCGCCGAAACCGGCAGCGCCACCCAGTTCACCGCTGCCCGCCCGCCCGCCAGCATCCAACCCGCCCGCACCGCTATCGGCAAGACCGGCGTTATTGCCCAGCCCCGTGCCGCCGGCATTACTGCCACCGAGCGTACTGCCGAAGCTGCCGGCCGTGCTGCCCATGCTGCTGGCGGCGTTGACGTTGTCCGCGCTGCCCAGCGTGTTGCCGGTCAGCCCCGGGCCGACCATGCCACCGGTGTCGGCACCGCCACTGCCGGCACCATTGGTGTAAATCTGGGCGAGATAGCGCGCCAGATCCGAGGCCTTGATATTGCGCACGTCATAGACAAACAGTTGGGGCTGGTTGCCCCCGCCCTGATCGATGCGCGTGATCCACTCGCCCACCTCCTGCAGGTACTGCGGTTGCGTGCTGATCACCACCAGCGCGTTGGTGCGCTCGAGGGGCAGGAAGCGCAGCATGCCCGCCAGCGGCGTGCCACCATTGGCCCCGAACATGGCATCGAGCTTGGGCATCAACTCGCCGACCGTGGCGTACTGCAGATTGAACACCCCCACCGACATGCCACGCAGCCAGTCCACGTCAAACGTGCGCACCATGCTCTGGTAATTGGCAAGCTCCTGTGGCGTGCCGGACATCACCAGCAGATTGCGCGCCGGATCGACCAGCAAGATGGCGTCGGGGCGCGCAAACGGCTTGACCAGCTTCTGCATCTCGGTAGCGGAAATGAAGCGCAGGGGAAACAGGCGTGCCTGCATGCCGTCACGCGGTGCGACCGCACCCAGGCTGGGCACCAGAGTCCCGGCCACGGCATCCTTGCGCGGCAGGACGACGTAGCCACCAGCACGGCGTACCAAGGCATTGTTGGTCCAGGCCAGCAACGTCTCCAGAATCGGCAACGCCTGACTGGAATCCACCGGCTCGGCGGTGGAGAACGAAATGTTGCCCTGTACGCCCGGCACGATCGTGTAGTTTTGCTTGAGCAGGTCGCCGAGGATGACCTTGACCACCGCCTGCACCGGCTGGTTTTCGAAATTGAAGGTGACCGCGCCATCGCCTGTAGCCGCCGGACGCGGCGTGGCCAGCGCCTGCGGCCGGATGAACTCGCCGCTGCCGCGACTGATCGTCGCCGCTGACGGCGTCTGCGCCGCGGTCCCGCCGATGGCGTTGAGTGGCATGGGTGGCGGCACCGGCGCCTGCGTGCCAGCCATTGCTTCGCGCTGCAGCGCACCGTCATCCGGCGCCTTTGGCAGGCTGGCGCAGCCCGCCAAAGCAACGGCGATGGCAAGCGCGCCACCGCGCAGAACGTGCTTCATGAGTGTGTGCACCATGAATCAATGTACTCCTTCGTTTGCCGCAGCGGCCTTTGCGGCACGACGTTTCCTGATTTCTTCCTGCATGCGCTTCATGGCCGACCGGGGTACCGGGCCGTCGGTCGCCGGCCGGGTCACCACCGGCGGCGGTATCGACGTTGCGGAAGTTCCAGCCGCAGGGCGCGCCGCGCCATCCTGCGCGGATGAGGCGTCCAGCGGCGCGGGTACGCCCCCCCGTGACCTGGTCGCACCCGCGGCGCCCGGCTGTGCAGCACCGGACCCACCCGCGGCGGGTGGGCCGGAGGTAACCGTGTCGATCGGGGCACCGGGAGCCAGTTTCAGTTCGGTGCGCCCGGCGGCGGAATCGAACAGTGCCGATCGTGCGCGCACTTCCACCAGCGTCACGCTCCCATCGGGCAGCGCCTGGCCTTCACGCAAGCGCAGCTGCTGGTCGCCATCGCGATCCTGGAGCAAAGCCATGTGCAACTCCGGCGTGAGGACAACCCCGGTCAACGTCAGGTCCCCCAGCGTGCTGCCACCGTCGGCCAGACGCGCCATCGGTTTGCGATTGGGATTGAACAATGGTCGGGTCCATACCAGGGCAAACTGCTGCAAGGGAATGGCCGGCGGCAGGTTGGCCGGGCCGGTCGGCGCCTGCAGCGCCGCCAAGGCACGTGGCGGCCCCCAATGCGCACGATTGCCGGCGCCGGACAGCAGCACCAACACACCGACCGCCAGGGCGGTCGTGAGCGCAATCAGCGGCGGCGTCAGGCGCCGTTGATCGGCGGCGTTCATGGGGTATCCCCGTCAGTCGCAGGAGACGCATTGTGCGCCGGTCGCACATAGCCGGACAGCGTGAGTTGCACTTCCAGTGGCGCCGCACTGTTTTGCTGCACGGCCACCGGGTTGCGATAAATGCTCAGATCATCAACAAACAGGTACGGTGTGCCCTGCTCCAGCGCCTGCAGCACTGCTGCCAGCGGTTCCACGTCACAACTCAGGCTGATGCTGACTGCGGCCTTGCGATAAGGCTCGCCCGCGCTCGCCGCCGGGTTGGGCAGCGGCATCTTCTGACTGACCGCGCAACCGCTGCCAGCCGTGTTGGCGGTAACCACGTCGACCACGCGTTGCATCAAATCGGCGGCGGCGGTATTGGGATCGTCCGTGGCGAGGAACGCGCTGCTCGCCGCCTGCCCGGCACCGAGCGCGGCAATGCGTTTCTGCAACATCGGCTTTTCCGCCATCGCCGCCGCATAGCGGCTGTGCGTATCACGCAAGTCACTCATCTCGCTGCGGATATGCTGCAGCGGCACGACGAACCACCAGTGCAGCAACAGGAAGTAGCCCAGCAGCAAGACCAGCAGCAGCAAGCCGACAGCCACCAGGCGACGCTCGCGCGGTTGGAGTGCGGTCACCTTCATGGCGTGCGCTCGCCGGCAGGCGCGCTTGCATCCGGCACTGCGACTTTCCTGGCAGTGTCCAGCGTCGGCTCGCGCACCTGCGCCACCAGGTAAAAGCGTTCCTTGCCAGTCGTCGGGTCGGGCTGGATGCTGCCCTGGAAACCGGCGTCCCGGATCAATGGCGAATCTTTCAACGCGTCCAGCAATTTGGCCGCCTGCTGACTTTGTCCCTGCAGGCCGATCTGCCCGGTATTGTCCACGCTGAATCGTTCCAGCCACGCACTGTCCGGCAGGCGCGCGGTGACTTCCTGCAGCAGACTGAGCTTGGTTACGGTACGCCGCTTGCGCTGCACCAGGAAACCCGCAGCGCCGGCGTTGTCCTGCAGTTGCTGGCGCAACGCCGCAACCTGCTGTGCCTCGCCATGCATGCTCGCGACTGTCGCCTGCATCTGCGCCAGTGCCACGCGCCGATTGTGCAGCCACTGCCCAAGCGCGAGCGCCAACAACCCGACGCACGCCGCAGCCAACAGCAGATTCAGTCGCCGCCGCGGACGCGCGTGCCGCGGTGTCTGCGCCGGCGGCAGCAGATTGACGCCAAGTCGACCCTCATCGGTGTCCACGTCTACCGCATCCACCGCCAAGCCATGCTCGCCCAGGTGCGCGAGCAGCGGGTCGAGGATCGCGTGCGTGACGACTACCAGCTCAGTGTGGAAATGACCGGCGGTGGCTGGCGTCGCCACCGCATGCGACGCCCAATACACCTGGGCGGCGGTAAACGGCGTCTGTCGATCCAGCTCAAAGGCCAGCACCTGGCGCAGGTCATTGCGTGCACCCAGTGGCAGGGTCAGCTGGCGCCGCAACACCGAAGTCGCGGGCAACAACAAGGCGAGACGGCGATCCGCCGGATCGACCGCACCCAGCGTGTGCTGCAACTGCGCCACCTGCGCCGACGTGTCGGCAGTCTCGTCCCAGGACAACAGCGGCGTGATCGTCCCGACGTGGCGCAACGTCCACCCCGCTCCCACCGGCTGCAGCACATACCAATCCGCCCCGCGGCGAAACCAGCCGCGCCAGGGCCCTGGCAACAATGCCAGCAACTCCTCGCCCCACCAGCGCAAAAAGTCCGGCAACGGCGATGCCAGCCAGGCGCGGCGCACATTTTCCACCCACGTTCGCCATGCCTGCGTCGCGCCACTCATTCCGCCACCCCTTCCCGCCAGCGCAATACCGCGTAAGGTTGCGTCCCGACCTGTTGCGCGCGCATCCGCAGGGTGACGCGCAACACGGCACGGGTACCGTCGGCCAGCGTAGCCGCCGACTCGATACTATGCGTCGTTCCGTTGTTGAGAACCAGACTTGGATCACCCGCATTTTTCAGCCGCGCTTCACGCAGCGTCTGGATTTGCGTCGGCGTCAACCCCGGAATCGACTGCAAGGCGAGCGGCGGGGCGGAGTTCGGATCCGGCGTGGCATTGCCCGACCAGATCGTCACCACTGGTGCCAGCTGCCGATACAACGCGGGGGTCATGCCCAGCACCAGCTGCAGCTCCTCGATGCTGGCGAACGGTGCGTGGCGCGGACCGTACGGGCGCCCGGCAGCCGCGTAGACGTCAGCGGCGCCGTCAGTGGCGCCGCTGAATCCGCCCGGCCGACGCCAGTCCAGAATCCGTTCTTCCAGTTGCTGCGCCGCCTGCGGCGCAAGGCCTGCGGCGGCAAACAAGTTGCGCAGCACTTCCGGCGTGGCGGCATTGATATCCACCTTGCCGCCCTCGTCGATGGCCGACACCTGCACCTTGGCACCTGCAAACTCAAATGTGTAGATGCGGCCATCGCCAATCCAGCGCTGTCCGGGCTGCGGGTCCTGCAGCCCGTACACGGCGCGCATCAGACCTGCCTCGGCAGCGTAATGCGCCTGCGTCTGCGCAAATTGATAACGCGCCTGCAGGCCTTCAGTGCGCGCCTGCAACGCGTAACCCCCAAGCAGGATCGCCAGCAACGTGGACGCCCACAGCACCAGCAGCAACGCCACGCCACCTTGCGCGCTGCGGGTGGCCCGCGGTGCCTGCCGCCTCACGGCTGCGTACTCCGGGTGCGCAACGGCACCTGCAGCTGCGGCCAACTTTCGGTACCGCGCACGCGCAACGCGACCCGCACCAGTTGTGGCAGCTGCTGGCCATCAACCCAGGTCTGGCTCCAGCCCGTCGCCGCGCCATTCCGGTCCAGGCCGGTGTAACTGAAACTGCCATCGAGGATGTGATCCAGCAACACTTGTGGCTCACCCAGCGGCAGCGGCGCGCGACCATCGGGGGACAACAAGGCCAGGCTAAGTTCCAGGCGCGAGTCGCCCGCCCCGTCATCAACCAGTCGCAGGCGCTGCAGTTGCGGGCCAAGCTGGCCCAGATACCCGGGCAACGGCGCGACGTAGCGCATCTCGCGCGCCGTACCCACAAACACCACCGGTTCGCCGCGCGCGGTGTGCCCGAGCGGCTGACTCAGGCTCTGCGCCAGCTCACGACGCAGGAATTGCTGCGCGGAGCGGATCTGATCGCTGCGCTCGATCAACGCGGTACCGGCCCGCACGCTGACCGTGGCGGTGCGAATGCCCGAATACACCCCCACCATCAGCAAGGCCAGCAGCGCCAGCGAGGCCAGCACCTCGAGCAAGGTGAAGCCGCGTGCGCCGCGCGGTTTCACGGTTGCTCTCCGGGAACTGCAGCCGCGGGCGGTTGCGCCGTCACCAGCCGCAAGGTACGAAAATGCGCCGAGCGTCGGCGGGCCACCGGCCCCCAGGACACGTCCAGATCCAACTGGTACAGCTGCAGCGGCGAGTCCGCGGCGGTTCCGGCATTGGCCCACGGCGTCACGTCAAGTTGCCAGGCAAATTGCCGGTCAAACCGACCGGCACTATGTCCGACCTGCAGCGGCGTGGTGACAAACTCGCTGTCCAGCTTGCTGCGTGCCCACATCGCCGCCGCGCTGCGGGTCGCGGCGTTCTGTGTCAGTGCGATGGATGCCCCGGCCACTTTCATCAACGCGGTGAACGCGATGGCCAGCAGCATGATCGCGGCGATCACCTCCAGCAGGGTGAAGCCACCTTGCCGGTGGGGGCTGTAGCTGACGAGCGAGGCATCGTGCTTGCCGGCAACCGCCGGCAACGTCGGTGCGCGCCGTGCGCGTTGTCCGATCCAGCTCGCGCCCTGCGCACTCATCGCGCGGCAACCGTATCGACTACGCGCACTTCTCCAGTCAGCCACGACACGTTGACGTGCCACTGGCGCTGACCCGCGCGCAGGGTGATGCGCCCGCCCGTGGAGCTGCCGTCGGGGAAAAACCGGATGCGCCCCGTGTGTTCGTTTGGCGCATCCTCCGCGGCACTGGTGATGCTCGCCTGCATCCCCCTGGGCAACGCAATGTTGGTCCGCAGCGCACCACTGTAGGTATTGCCACGGGTGTCCATATCAAAATGCCGCTCGTCGGCGTGCACGATCGCCTGCGTACGCGTGGCACGCAGTGCGGCCGCCAACTCACCGCTGGCAGCGCGGGCGCGGGCGCTGGCCAGGCCCTGGGTCACCGAAATGGACACCGCGCCGACAGCAATGCCGATCAACAGAATCACTGCCAGCATTTCCAGCAAGGTGAAGCCGCTGGCGCGTGCGCTGCGCATGACCTACTGCCAATTCCCCACGTCCTTGCTGTAACCGTCGCCACCCGGCTTGCCATCCTGGCCGTAGAAAATCAGGTCGAACGCGCCATTCTGACCAGGGTACTGGTAACCAAACGCGTGCCGCCACGGATCCAGCAGATCGGATCCCTTGGCGTACGGGCCTTGCCAATTCGGCGCATCGGCCGGCCTGGTCACCAGGCTGTCCAGCTGCTGTGGCGGCGCGCCATTGTCCAACGCGTAATTCTCGATTTTCTGGCTCAGCGTCAGCAACTGTGCCTTGCCGGCACCGTACTTGCCCTTGTCGACGTTCTTGCCGACCTGCGTCACCACCACACTGCCGATGATGCCGATCAACACGATCACCGCCAGCATTTCCAGCAGCGTGAAGCCACGCACGCGCGCCGCGCGCAAGGCCCGCAGGCGCTGTGGAACCCGGCCAGCGGGCGCCACGGCGGTCACCGGGCACCGGGAACCCGGACGGCTCGACGAACCGCCGCGACCCGGCAAGCCAACGGCTCCTTGGCCTGCATTTCCGCTGCCTCGTTCCAGCATCAACCACCTGCGCATCTCGTCACCCCTTTCGCTTCATTGGATGTTGCTGGTCAGGCTGAGCAACGGCAGCAGGATCGCCGCCATGATGATGGCCACCAGCACCGTCATCACGATGGTCAGTGCCGGCACGAGTGCGGCCAACAACCGATCGATCGCCCGTTTCGACTCAAGTTCAAACGTGTCGGCCACTTTCAGCAGCATGGTGTCGAGCTGGCCGGCTTCCTCGCCAACCTGCACCATCTGCATGGCCAGCCGCGGGAACAGTTTGGTCTGGCCCAGGGCGAGACTCAAACCCGAACCACCCTTGACCTGTTCGTGGGCCGCATCCAGCGCACTGTCCAGTGCACGATTACTCGTGACCTGACGCGCAATGTTGATCGCGCTGAGCAATGGCACACCGTTTTTCAGCAAGGTGCCAAGCGTGCGTGCAATGCGTGCGGTTTCCACCTTCAACAGCAGCGGGCCAAGCGCGCGCGTCCGCAACAAGCGCGTATGCCATGCCAGCAACGCGGACGGTTCGCGCAACCGTGAACGCCAGTAAAAGAAACCTCCGCCTAGCACCAGCACGATCAGCCACCACCATGCCTGCAGTGCGTTGCCGAGTAGCAGCACGCCCTCGGTGATCCACGGAATCGGCACCTGCATGTCGTCAAAGATCGGCACGAACTGGGGTACCACGTAGGCCAGCAGCAGCACCAGCGAACCGAGCACACCCACCAACAGGAACGCCGGATAGATCAATGCATTGATCACGCTGCCGCGTAATGCCTGTGCGCGCTCCAGATAATCGGCCAGACGGCGCAGGGTTGCCTCCAGCGAGCCGCCAAGCTCACCGGCACGCACGAGGCTGATGTACAGCTTCGGGAACACGCCGTGTTCCTCGTCCAGCGCCGCGGACAACGTACTGCCACCGCGCACGCGGTCGCGCACGCGCGCCACCAGCTTCTTCGCGTGCTCGCCCTCGGGCAATTCCAGCAACAGGCCAAGCGCCCGATCCAGCGGTTGTCCGGCGCCCAGCAGCGTCGCCAGCTGATGCGTGAACTGCGCCAACTCATCGCCGCTGAATGGCCCGCGCTTGAACCACCCGGCAACGCCACCGCCGGCACCCGTACCCGCAGCCGGCTGCGCCTGCAGCGGGGTGTGGCCCTGATCCTGCAGATGGGCAATGACCTCCTCGACACTGGCCGCATCCATCTCCCCGTGCAACATCTCGCCGGCTGCGCTGATCGCCTTGTAGCTGAACTGGGTCATGGCAGGCGGGGAGTCACGCGTGGGAACCCGTTGCGCTCGCGGCCAGGCGCCATCCCGTGACGGGTCCCGCGCGGGACGCTCCGGCGTCAGCCCTCCTGCGTAACACGCAGCACCTCCTCCAGCGTGGTGACGCCGGCGATGGCCTTGGCAATGCCGTCTTCGTACATGGTGCGCATGCCTTCGGCACGCGCCAGCCGTTCGATGTCGCCCTCGTTGGCGCGCTGCATGACCAGCCGTCGCAGGGGGTCACTCATGGTGAGGAATTCCATGATGGCGCGACGGCCCCGATAACCAGTGGGGTTGGCCGCGCTGGTGCCGGGCTTCCACAGCCGGATCGGCCGCGCGTCGGTATATTTTTCCAGCTCGAACTGGGCAATCACCTCGGGCAACGCGTCATACGCCACCGCAGTTTCCGGATCGAGCCGGCGCACCAGACGCTGCGCCAGGATGCCGTTGATGGTGGAACCGAGCAGATAGTCCTCCACACCCATGTCCAGCAGGCGGGTGATGCCGCCGGCGGCGGAATTGGTATGCAGCGTGGACAGCACCAGGTGGCCGGTCAGCGCGGCCTGGACGGCAATCCGGCAGGTTTCCAGATCGCGCATTTCGCCGATCATGATCACGTCCGGATCCTGGCGCACGATGGAACGCAAGGCACCGGAAAAATCCAGCCCGATCTGCGGCTTCACCTGGATCTGGTTGATGCCCTCGATCTGGT
>DAITPL010000001.1:0-114524 GCA_036833615.1 Rhodanobacter sp. | reverse complement strand
ACCAGATGGGCATCACCGGCGAGAAAGGCTTGCACGCACTGGTCGGCTTCGCGTTCGGCAGTTCGCTGATCTCGATCTTCGCGCGCCTGGGCGGCGGCATCTTCACCAAGGGCGCGGACGTCGGTGCCGACCTGGTGGGCAAGGTCGAGGCCGGTATTCCCGAAGATGACCCGCGCAACCCGGCGGTGATTGCCGACAACGTCGGCGACAACGTCGGCGATTGCGCCGGCATGGCCGCCGACTTGTTTGAAACCTACGCGGTGACCGTGATCGCCACCATGCTGCTGGGCAGCCTGATGATCAGCGAAGTGGGCGCCAACGCGGTGCTGTATCCGTTGCTGCTTGGCGGCGTGTCGATCATTGCCTCGATCATTGGCACGTTGTTCGTCAAGGTCAAGGCAGGCGGCTCGATCATGGGCGCGCTGTACAAGGGCGTCGCGGTGTCGGGCGTGCTGGCTGCGGCTGCGTTCTACCCGGTCACCATGCAGTTGATGGGCGACTTCAGCCACGGCTGGATGAATCTGTGGGCTTGCAGCCTGGTCGGGCTGGCCCTGACCGGCGCGATCGTGTGGATCACCGAGTACTACACCGGCACCCAGTACAAGCCGGTGCAGCACATCGCCGAAGCGTCCACCACCGGCCACGGCACCAACATCATCGCCGGCCTTGGCGTGTCGATGAAGTCCACGGCGTGGCCGGTACTGGCCGTGTGCGCGGCGATCTGGGGCGCGTACAACATGGGTGGCCTGTACGGCATCGCCATCGCGGCTACCGCCATGCTGTCGATGACCGGCATGATCGTGGCACTGGATGCCTACGGTCCGATCACCGACAACGCCGGCGGCATCGCCGAGATGGCGGATCTGCCGCCGGAAGTGCGTGGCGTCACCGACCCGCTGGATGCGGTGGGCAATACCACCAAGGCGGTGACCAAGGGTTATGCGATTGGCTCAGCGGCGTTGGCCGCGTTGGTGCTGTTTGCCGACTACACGCACAACCTCGATGTCGCGGCGCAAGCCAAGGCCGCGTTGAGCGGTATCGCGGCACCGGTCATGTCGTTCGACCTGTCCGATCACATGGTGATCATCGGCCTGCTTATCGGCGGCTTGATTCCGTACTTGTTCGGCGCGATGGCGATGGAAGCCGTGGGCCGTGCTGCTGGCGCGGTGGTGGTGGAAGTGCGCCGGCAGTTCCGCGAGATCCCGGGCATCATGGCCGGCACGGCCAAACCGGAATATTCGCGGGCGGTCGACATGCTGACCAAGTCCGCGATTCGCGAGATGATCCTGCCCTCACTGCTGCCCGTTGCCGTGCCGATTGTCGTTGGCCTGGTGCTGGGGCCAAAGGCGCTTGGCGGCGTGCTGATCGGCACCATCGTCACTGGATTGTTCGTGGCGATCTCGATGACCACCGGCGGTGGCGCCTGGGACAACGCGAAGAAATACATCGAGGACGGCCACCACGGCGGCAAGGGTTCGGAAGCGCACAAGGCGGCCGTTACCGGCGACACCGTGGGTGACCCGTACAAGGACACGGCCGGTCCGGCCGTGAATCCGCTGATCAAGATCATCAACATCGTGGCCTTGCTGATGATTCCGCTGCTGTAAACCGATACTGCAAGTGTTGACGAAAAGTCCCGCCTCGGCGGGACTTTTTTGTTGCTCCGACCTTTTGTTCCCCGGTATAAGGAACTTCGAAGCGCCCCCTGCTCAGGCCTTGTTCGTAGACCCGTCTGGTAACCGCCTTGTTGCGCGCCTGTTCGGTTTCGGAGGCGTGCGCCGCCCCTTCTCCGGTGCCAGCACGCGTCGGACACGACGCGCCGGCGCAAATCGCCAGCAACAGCGCCACATGGGCAATGATCCTGGGGTGCATGAACTGTCTCCGGTTCGCCGGACATCGACGACGCCCGCGCAAATGCGGCGGTAGGACAGCTGCGCGCCGGTGACGCGCGATCCGTGTCACCCGGAGGCCATGCCGTGGCGGGCGGGGGCGGACGCGGGACGGGATGCCACCCCGTCTCACTCCACTGCGACAGACGACGGAAAAGATGAGTGCGCCCCTTGTGCGCTGATCAAGATCAGCGACATCGTCACGCTGCTGCTGATCCCGCTGCTGTGACCTTGCCGCGGCCCGCCACGTGCGGGCCGCGCCTTCACCGGCATTGAACCCGCGCGCCGGCAGCATGGGCAATCCATCGACGCGGGAGAAGGCGCAATGAAGATCCTGATGATGTCCAGCGGCGTGCTCGCCCTGGCGCTGGGCGCATGCAGCACCATGGCACCGGGTGCGGGCGACGCGCCGTCGGCGCATGTCACGCTGGCGCCGGCATCCGGCAGCCAGGTCAGCGGCGACTTGGCCTTGGTGCGCATGGGCGACGGCGTGCACGTCACGGGCCAGATCCAGGGCTTGGCCCCGGGCAGTACCCATGCCATCCACATCCACGAGAAGGGCGATTGCAGCGCGGCCGACGCGTCCAGCGCCGGCGGCCATTTCAACCCCGCCGGGCAGGCACACGGCAAGGTTGGCGCTGCCGCGCATCACGCCGGCGACATGAATAACCTGGTCGCCGCTGCCGATGGTGTCGCCCGCGTGGACCTGCGTGCCAGCGGCCCGACCCTGGGCACCGGCCTCGCGACCGACGCCATCGGCCGTGCGGTGATCGTGCATGCCGCGGCGGATGACTACACCAGCCAGCCGTCCGGCAACGCCGGCGCCCGTCTGGCATGTGGCGTGATCGCCGCGCGCTAGTCCACCCGCCGGGCGGGACAGTGCCCGCCCGGAATGTGTGCTTTTGACAAACCCAGCGAGAGCGGCGGGCAGTGCCCGCCCTACGCGTTGGGTTTCTCCCGAGCGCGACTTTGGTCACGTGCGTAACGCCGTACCCGCTGCAATACTGGCCGCTCCGCACTCAGGGGATGACCGATGAAGGCTCTCTGGCTCACATTGGCACTCGGCGTCACACTGACGGGCATGCGCCCCGCCACTGCGACCGAAAACTCCGCCAAGACTCCTGCCGCCACGTCGGCGGACAGCGATCCGTTCCTGTGGCTGGAGGATATCCAAGGCGAACGCGCACTGGACTGGGTCAAACAGGCCAATGCCGCCACCAGCAAGCGCTTCGTCAACAACCCGGATTTCGTCCGCACCCGCGACCGCATCCTTGAGGTCCTCGATTCGGACGCGCGCATCCCCGACGTGCAGCGCATGGGCGATCATCTGTACAACTTCTGGCGCGACAAGGCGCACCCGCGCGGCCTGTGGCGGCGTACCACGCTGGCGGAGTACCGCAAGGCCCAACCACGGTGGGAAACCCTGCTGGACGTCGACGCGTTGAACCAGGCCGAAGGCAAGCGCTGGGTGTTCAAGGGTGTGCAATGCCTGAAGCCCGAGTACGTGCGCTGCCTGCTGTCGCTTTCGCCCGATGGCGGCGACGCGGTGGCGGTGCGCGAGTTCGACATTCCGGCCAAAGCGTTCGTCAAGGATGGATTCGTCCTGCCGGTGGCAAAAAGCGAGATCGGCTGGATCGACACCGACCGCATCTATGTCGGCACGGATTTCGGCCCCGGTTCGATGACCGAATCGAGCTATCCGCGCATCGTCAAGGAATGGCGGCGCGGCACGCCGCTGGCGTCGGCGAGCACCGTTTACGCCGGCAAGGCGACGGACCTGGCGGTGAGCGCGCACCATGACCGCACGCCAGGCTTCGAGCGCGACTTCGTCACCGTGGCCACGGACTTCTTCCACAGTACGCTGTACCAGCGCGTCGGCGACCAGTTGGCGCAGGTCAACGTGCCAGGTGACGCCAGCGCCGACATCCAGCGCGAGTGGCTGCTGGTGTTCACCCGGTCGCCGTGGACGGTAGGCGGTGCGACCTATCCATCCGGCGTGCTGCTGGCCACCCGCTTCGATGATTTCATGGCCGGCAAGCGCGCATTTGCCGTGCTGTTCACGCCGGATGACCACAACTCGCTCGCGTCCTACGACTGGACGCAGCACCACCTGATCCTGGACATCCTGGACGACGTGAAAAGCCGTCTGGACGTCCTTACGCCGCCGCCCGCAGACAAGCCCGGCGCCGACTGGCAGCGCCAGGCCGTGCCCGACGCGCCGGCCATGAGCACAATCAGCATGGTCGATACCGACCCGGACCACAGCGACGAATACTGGCTCAACGTCACTGGCTTCCTCACTCCGGCATCGTTGCAACGTGGGGTGCTCGGCAGCGAACCGGCCGTGACGCTGAAGCAGGATCCGGCGTTCTTCGACACCTCCCGCTTCACCGTCAGCCAACACTTCGTCATGTCGAAGGACGGCACCCGCGTGCCGTACTTCGAGATCGCACCGAAGGGACTGAAGCTGGACGGCAGCAACCGGACGCTGCTGTACGGATATGGCGGGTTTGAAGTGTCATTGCAGCCGCACTACAGCGGCAGTATCGGTCGCGCGTGGCTGGAGCGTGGGGGCGTGTATGTCATCGCCAACATCCGCGGCGGCGGCGAGTACGGCCCGCAATGGCACCAGGCTGCGCTCAAGGCCAACCGCCCGCGCGCCTACGAGGATTTCGCGGCCGTCGCAGAGGACCTCATCAGGCGCGGCGTGACCTCCGCCAGGCATCTCGGTGCCGAAGGCGGCAGCAATGGCGGCCTGCTGATGGGCAACATGCTCACCGGGTATCCGCAACTGTTCGGCGCCATCGCCTGCGAAGTGCCGTTGCTCGACATGAAGCGCTACAGCCACCTGTCCGCGGGCGCGTCGTGGATGGCCGAGTACGGCAACCCGGACACTGCGGACTGGGATTTCATCCAGACCTTCTCGCCATACCAGAACGTGAAAAAGGACGGTCACTATCCACCCGTGCTGTTTTTAACCACCACCAGCGACGATCGCGTCGGCCCGGTGCAGGCGCGCAAGATGGCGGCGAAGATGGCGGCGCAAGGCCACTCGAACGTGTGGTTTTACGAGAATCTCGAAGGTGGTCATGGCGCCGGCGCGGACAACCGGCAGGCCGCGCACATGCACGCGCTGGCCTACAACTTTCTCTGGGACCAGCTGAAATAACCGTGATTCGAATGGCGCCATCCGCCCGCGTGAACCGTAAGCGTGGGCGCCACACGGTGATCATCACCTGGTTTCCGTGGGCCGCCCGATGACATGGTCGACGTCGCATGCAGGTTGGTGCGGCGAACGCCCCAGTGAACCGCCGCGCAACGCGTAAGGCCGGCGCCGCGCTCGGATGCTGCGGCGCAGCAGCGATTGGCGTATGCTGCAGCGCTCACTCAGCCACCCCGCGCAGGGCATCCCATGGGTCTGCATCTTGTCTCCGCCGGCCGCGACGTGCCGAATGAAATCAACGTCATCGTCGAGATCCCGAAAGATGCCGAGCCGGTCAAGTACGAGGTGGAGAAAGCCAGTGGCGCGATCTTCGTCGATCGCATCCTGTCGACGCCCATGCGCTATCCGTGCAACTACGGCTACGTACCCGGTACGTTGGGCGGGGACGGCGACCCGCTGGATGCGCTGGTCATCCTGCCCCTGCCGCTGGTGCCGGGCTCGGTCATCCGCTGCCACCCGGTCGGCATGTTGCACATGACCGACGAGGCCGGCAGCGACGAGAAGCTGGTGGTGATCCCCATTGCCAAGGTGTTTCCCGGCTACGCGCACATCAACGACATGCAGGATGTGTCCGGGCACTGGCTGCAGCGCATCGGTCACTTCTTCGAACATTACAAGGATCTGGAAAACAACAAGTGGGTGAAGATCGAGGGCTGGGTGGGCGTGGCTGAAGCACGCGCGGAGATCGTCGCCGGCATTGCGCGCTACCAGGCCGAGCGCAAGGCCCACGCTGGCTGATCTCGGGGCGCAGGACGGATTGGGGACCGCAAGCGGGGCTTTGCTTGGCCCGGTTCGCGACGCGTGCGCTATCCGCGTCGGAGCAGTTCGCGCAGATCGATCAAGGTGGCGTTCGCCCGCGAGACATAATTGGCCATCACCAGCGAGTGGTTGGCAAAGAAACCAAACGGCGAACCATTCAACACCAGCGGACTGCGCAACGGCCGCTGCGCTTCCTCCAGCTCGCGAATCGCTTGTTGCAGGCTGACATCCGCACGTTTGCTGCGCAGGATGGGACCAAAATCCTGCTGGATCGCCCTGAGCTGTTCCAGCAGCGTCCACGTGTAACCCCGCGCTTCATAGAAGTTGTCGTCGACCCTGGTCCATGGTGTCTTCACCGCAAGTTGGACCGCGGTCGGACTGGCACCCGCGGTGGTGGCTGACGTTGCCGGCGCGTTGGCCAACCCGATCTGGCCAACGCTGGCAGACAGGCGTTGCGACAGCGAGCCCAGCCGCGACGAAGCCAGCTGCAGGTAATCGGCCAGGTTGTCCGCCCGCGGATAGAAATGCGCATCACTGTCGCCGGCTTCACCCAGTCGGCGCAAATAGCCGTCCAGATGCTCGATGGCCTTGCGATACTGGCCCTCCGAACTCGGCAACAGCCAGCGGTCGTTCGGACTGTTGAGCAGCGGATCGGCTTCGGCCAGATCCGAGTCTTCCCGCGATTGCGTCTGCGACCGGCTGAAGTCGTTGCGCAATGCCCGCACCAGATCGCGCGAGGCGGTGAGCGAGCCGAATTCCCAATTCGGCTGGTTGTCCAGAAATACGCCAGGAGGCAGTTTGTCGTTACTTAGATAGCCGCCCGGTTTGTCCAGCAAGGTCTGCACCGACGCGATCAAGGTCGCCGCCGTGGTCGCCCCCACGCTGGCCGGGCGCCCGAGTTCCTGCAGCTGAGTCTGCGTGACGGCGGCCGGCTCGAACAGTGCCGGTTCGGTGTCCCACCACCACATGGTGGCGAGCATGCCGAGCACGAGCAGCGCCAGCAGCGCGGCGACGAGGCGGCGCAGGCCGTGATGTGGACGATTGTTGGGCGTGGCCTGGGCGGGCATGGGCAACTCCATCATGGGTCGGGCAGGACGCACCAAGCTTACAATGCATGCACCCGCTCACGGCGGGGATAACGACCTGGCCAGACAGTCGCACGACCAGCCCGGCTACCTGCTGCACGCCTCGCTGCAGGTGCACCGATACCCCCGGGAATGCTCAGCGACGCTCCGGCGTGCTGACCTCTGCCGCGGGCGCGGGCTTCGCTGGCTCGCCCTTCTTGCCCAGCTGCTCCAACAGGGTGTTCATGTCCTCGGCATGTTCCTCTTCCATCGCCAGAATGCCTTCCAGCAGGCGGCGCGTGGTCGGGTCGTCGGTGCCGATGTAGTGGATCATCTCGCGGTAGCTGTCGATGGCAATGCGCTCGGCTACCAGATCCTCCTTGATCATGTCGACGAGGTCCTCGCCCTCGACGTAATCGGCGTGGCTGCGGTCAAGCAAGCCCGCAGGCGACAGGTTTGGTTTGCCATCAAGTTGCGTGATGCGCTCGGCAATCAGGTCGGCATGCCCCTGCTCCTCGTTGGCATGCTGCAAAAACTCCGCCTTGATCGCCTGCGAATGGATGCCGGAGGCCATGTAGTAATGGAACTTGTAGCGCAATACGCAGACCAGCTCGGTCGCCAGCGCCTGGTTGAGCAGATCGACCACGGTCGCACGGTCTGCGCTGTAGCCGGCGGTCATCGCGCCGTCCGCAAGGTCCCTGCGCGCGCTCTTGCGGATGTTGTCGATATTGCTGACAAACGGTTTGATCGTGGCCATGAACGGACTCCTGTGCAACGCAATGGCACGGGCGGACAGCCCGCCCGGGTGAAAGCACATTGAACGTACACAGCGCCAGGGGAAGACCAAGTGAACGGCGCCGACGCACGCGCGCCACCCGGGGTACATGCTCCACCCGCAGACAAACGGCACACCTCAGCACCACGCGAGTCAGCGCATGGCGAACTGTGCCGCCCGTTCGATGGTGGAGCGCAGACCCGGCAGCAACGGCGCGAATGCCGCGGCGTGCTTTTGCCATTTGTCGGCCGCCGGGGGCGACAGCGTGAAGCGCGACCAGGGCAGCGCCGCATCGAGCGGCTGGTCCCAGTCGAAATCCAGCGCGGCACACAGTCGGGCCACTTCGTCCGCCGGCTGCGCGACAAGTTGCGCGTAGTGCGCCACATGCACGCGTTCGGCCGGCAATGCCTGCAGATCATCCAGCAAAATGCGCGTGGTGCTTTCCCATTGTGCGGCGACAATTTCCTCCAGCGGACGACCGCTCAACCGCTGCCACTCCGGAACCAGCAGGAGCGACCATGGCGGCCCGTTCCAGTCTGGCAATTGGGGGTAAGTGCGAAACCGGCCACTGCGCCAGGCTTCCAGCATGCTGGCCAGTGTCTGTTGCGGAGCGCGATGCAGGTAGACGAAATGTGCCTGCGGGAAAACGCGCGCGAGGAACGGCACCCGCAAGGCGTTCTTCGGCGTCTTCTCCAGCATGCGCACCGGCCAGTGGGTTGGCGGCTGGTGGTTGCGGTCGCGCAACTCGCCCTGGAAGCGCCGGCGCAGTTCGGTCATCAGCGCCGGATGACAGGCCGCGGCATCCAGCCGGTTGGAAGCAAAACCGCAGGCTGCCGGGTGCAACTCCGGCAACCCTTCAATCACGGCATGACTCTCGTGCCCGATCGTGAACAACTGCGACGCGCGGGCCAGGGTTTCGAACAACAACGTGGAGCCGGCACGCGGCGGCGAAATGATGAACACCGGGCGATCAAACAACGGATCGCCCTCCGCATCACCAGAAGCGTGCACGGCCGTGCCTGCACGAAGCGGATGCCGCGGCTCCCCGGCTGGCGCAACACCATCGTGATCGTTCAACGCGACCCGCAAAACCATGCCGCGCAAGGTATTCATGAACAACGCGCCATTGGGCAAATCCAACGCGACCGCAAAGCGTTCCATCTGTTGCTCATAGGCATCCAGCGCGTGGCGATACGCCGGCCAGCCGACACGGTCGGTGCCGTATTCGGCCCACAGGGCCTGCCAGGTCGCGCACAAGTGCGCCGTGAGCTGCTTGGCTTCTGCCAATTGTGGATGCGGAGAGGTCTCGCCCAGCAGGAACAACAGGTGCCCGCGCAGTTCCCATGGGGTCATGACTTGCGGGACGTTGACAGCCTCAAGCCGCAATGGGGATGTGGCGGCAGACTGCGGCTCGATGTGCTCTGCGCGCCAGCCAACGAACGCACCGTGCCCCGGCGCACGACCGGCACTGACCAACTGCCCCAGGCTGTCACTGCCGACGGTATCGGCAACCAGATGAATACGCTCGTGAGCGGAGGCATTGAGCACCCGATGCTCCCGCCATGTGTCGAAGATCCAGCATTCGCCGGCAGCCATGTTGACCTCGGCGTCGCCACACGCGAAGCGCACGCCCGGAGCCGTCACGATCGGCACATGCACACGCACGCGCTCACGCCAGTAGTAATTGATGTCCGCATGCGGGGTAACTTCGGCACCCGCATCCAGCCGCATCAACCGCGTCCGACCCCACACCGCGCCGAGCCGCGACAAAACTTGTTGCAAATACGGACATTGCAAAAGCTGCGGCGTCGGTTGCATGGGTCCAGAAACGGCATCGCTGCCGGCATCGCCACCCACTGCGATCAGCGGCAAGGCAAAGTTGCCGGGGAATTTCTGCGGGTGCTCGCGCCACGGCGTGGGCCCCAACGCGGCGACTTCGCGCGCCAGGCACTCCGCGTCAAACTGCAACGGCAACTGGATAAAGGGGACCTGCAGTTTCATCAGACGAACCTTGGCGTGCCGGGGTGTTCGCCGGCCGACCGCATGGCAGCGAGGGCACGACCGGAAGTGTCGGCGACTGCGCCGGACTGCGCAAGTCGCGTGTCGTTGCCCGCTGATTTCAACGTGGCCGGTAGGCGCGCAGGAACGTGGCAACACCCGCCATCGCCATGCTCTCGATCTCGCTCGCCGCGGCCTCGGGGCATTCGTCACAGCCGAACAGGCGGCGCAACAACAGATCGCCCTTGATCAGCGAAAAGAACTGCACGCTCGCGGTTGGTATGGACGGTATATCCAGGGCGCGGTGCTCCACGGCCTGCTGCAACAAGTGCTCCATCAGCTGATGGGTTCGCGCCGGGCCTTCCTCCCACAGCAACTTGCCGTAACGTGGATTGCCTTGGCGGCAGTCGCTGAGGATGGCGCGAAACGTGCCCACGTTTTCCGCCGCGCAATCAATCTGCATATGCGCGCGCGCAATCATGCGCAAGGTTTCGCCAATGTCGACCAGTGGATCGTAGGCGTAAATGTCTTCCGGCAACAAATCCTCGATGCGCGAGCGGATCACTTCGCGAAACAGGTTGTCCTTGTCACCAAAATGACTGTACACGGTGAGTTTGGATACGCCCGCCGCAGCCGCGATCGCATCCATGCTGGTGCCCGCGAACGCATTGCGGATAAACAGCGCCTTTGCCGCGACCAGAATGGCGGCGCGCTTGTCCATGTCTTTCGGACGCCCCGGTCCGGGCGACTTGACTGGCATAGTGCTGACCATGTGCTGCACCTTCACAAGGAGGAGGTTCACCTTTATTATACGTGTCAGTACATTTATCTGCCAGTCGACAGATATTTCAATGCCTGTACCTGTCGCTGTCGTTTGCCACGTCATCCGTCAGTGACCGGCGATGACTTCCGGCACTTCGCCCGCAAGCTTGCAGGCGGCAGGCTTGGCATTGTCGGAATGGTGTGCAGCTTCTACACTTTTCAATTTTTGATCGGGCACGAACACCATGGCGATGAACTTCGAACAAGCACGGTTGAACATGGTGGAAAACCAGGTTCGCCCATGGGACGTGCTCGACGGTCGGGTACTCGACATCATCAGTCGCGTGCACCGCGAGGACTTCGTCACCCCCGCCCATCGTCAACTGGCATTTGCCGATCTGTGCCTGCCGCTCGGCCACGGTGAAGTGATGATGAAACCGGTGGTCGAAGGCCGCGTGCTGCAGGCACTGGAATTGCAGCCGACCGATCGCGTGCTGGAGATTGGCACCGGCTCGGGTTTCCTCTGCGCGTGTCTTGCCGGCCTGGCTGCGCACGTCACCAGTCTCGATATCCACGCCGATTTCACCGCAGCCGCTTCGTCGCGACTGCACAATGCAGGCATTGCCAACACCACATTGATCACCGCCGAGGCTGTACGCGCCTGGCAGCCCACAGAAAAATTCGATGCGATGGTGGTTACCGGTGCGGTAGCGAAATTGCCCGCGCGCTGGCTGGCGTGGCTCGCGCCCAACGCACGCTTGCTGATCGTGCGCGGCGAGTCACCGGCACAACAAGCCATCCTGGTCACGCAAACCGATGCAGGCACGCAACGCGAAACCACGCTGTTCGAAACCGACTTGCCTTATCTCCTGCACGCTGAACCGGCGCCCGCATTCGACTTCTGAAATATTCTTGCCGAGGCAACCCATGCGTTTGAAGCTGCTCACCCTGGCCCTGGCACTGACTGCCGTCGCATTGCCCAGTTACGGCATGGACCTGCTTGAGGCCTACCGCGACGCCCGGGCCAACGACCCTGTGTTGTCCCAGGCTGACGCCACCCGTCTGGCCACTGGCGAAGGCGTCAGCCAGGCCCGGGCGCTGCTGCTGCCGCAGATTTCCGCAGGCCTGACCCTGAGCCAGACCAATGGCGGCGGCGGGACCAGCTTCTCCGATCCAAACAATCCCGACCAAGTCATCGACACCAGCACGTTTGGCCATACCCGGACCCGGAGTATCAACGGCACACTGAGCCAGACCGTCTTCGACTTCAGCAAGTACGCGAATCTGAAAGCCGCGCACTCGGCTGCGGACGCACAGGACGAGATCTACCAGGCGGCACAGCAAGCACTGTTTGTACGCGTGGTCACGGCCTACTTCGACGTCTTGACCAGCGAAGACGCGTTGACCTTCGCCAAGGCCAATGAAGATGCGTTCCGTCAGCAGTTCGAGCAATCGGACCAGCGTTTCAAGGTCGGCCTGTCGGCGATCACGGATGTGTACCAGGCCAAGGCTTTCCACGAAGCCGCGAAAGCGCAAACGATCACTGCGCAAAATGCGCTCAACGATGCCCGTGAGGCACTCACGCAGATCACCGACAAGCCTGTGGGCCACCTGAAAAAGCTGCGCGACGATCTGCCGATGCAGCCACCCAGCCCGAACGACCAGGAGGCATGGGTCAAACAGGCACTGGCCACCAATCCCAACCTGCTTGCGCAGCGGCAGAACGTGCAGACCGCCGAACACAACATTACCGCCGCGCGCGCCGGTCACCTGCCCACGATCAGTGCGCAAGTCACCTACAACAAGAACTCAAGCTGGTTTCAGGACGCCGCCATCCGGACCAACCGGCCGGCGTCCACCACCATCGGTTTGAGCTTGAACGTACCCATCTTCTCGGGGGGCATGACCCAGTCCCTCGTGCGCCAGTCCATCTACCAGCGCGACGCAGCCGCCGATTCGATGGAATCCGAACGTCGCCAGGTGGTACGCGACACGCTGAATTTCTACCGTACCGTGATTGCCGGCATCGCCCAGGTGGAATCGGCCAAGGCCTCGGTGGAGTCCGGGCAGAAAGCGCTGGATGCCATGCGCGCGGGCTTCGACGTCGGCACGCAGACGATGACCGACGTGCTGTTGGCGATCCAGACGCTGACCTCCTCGGAAAGCAGTTACTCGCAAGCACGTCACCAGTTCATTCTCAACAAGCTGCTGCTCAAGCAAGCCGCCGGCACCGCCGACCTGGGGGACCTGCAAACCATCAACGCGCTGTTGCAATGACGACGCGTTGACCACGCGCGGCAGCCCGTGCCACGGCTGGTCAGTCCCACATGTTCACTCCTGCAGAACGGTGTCGACCATCTGCATCACCCGGCGCACTGCGCCGCGCTCACGCTCAAACACCTCCAGCGCCGCGTGTCCCATGCGCTGGCGCTGCACCGGATCGCGCAACAGCGCCAATACGCAATGTGCCAGCTGGGTACTGTCGGCCACGCGACCGGCGCCGTGATGCTGGATCAGGCTCAAGGTGATCTCCTCGAAATTGAAGGTGTGCGGCCCGACCAGCACCGGCGTGGAGAGGGCCGCCGGTTCCAGCACATTGTGACCACCGATCGGCACCAGACTGCCGCCGATGAACGCCACCCCCGCCGCAGCAAAGTACGGCATCAACTGGCCCATGGCATCGATGACAAAAACCTCGTGCCCGGCGGTCGGCGCCCCCTGCACACTGCGCGTCGCCACGCTGAAGCCGCGTCCGCGCACCACGTGTTCGACCAGGCGAAAGCGCTCGGGATGCCGCGGCGCCAGCAGCAACAAGGCGTCGGGCAACTCCTGCAGTACGCGCCGATGGGCGTCCAGCACCGCCAACTCCTCACCCTCGTGGGTGCTGGCGGCAATCCACACCGGGCGTTGCGCGCCCCAGGATGCACGCATCGACGCACCTTCGGCCATGGCATTGACCGGGATGGTCATGTCGAACTTCATGTTGCCGGTAACCATGATCTGCTGTGGGTCGGCACCCAGCAGGCGATAACGCGCAGCATCGCTGCGTGACTGGGCAGCAATCAGGCGTACACAACGCAATGCCGAACGCGCCAGCGCGCGCAACGGCCGATACCCACGCAGCGAGCGGCGCGACAGACGCGCGTTGACGATCATCAACGGTATCCCGCGCTGATGGCAGGCGAAGTAGAGATTCGGCCAGATCTCCGTTTCCACGATCAGTGCCAGGCGCGGATGTACCTGACGCAAAAAACGCTCCACGGCGAACGGCAGGTCATACGGCAGGTACACATGAAACACGCTGCGCCCGAACAACTGATGCACCCGCGCCGACCCGGTGGGGGTCACCGTGGTGATGACCAGCGGCGCATTCGCGTAATCAGCGCGCAGGGCCCGGATCAATGGTGCGGCAGCATTCACCTCGCCCACCGACACTGCATGCACCCACAGGCTGCCATGAAAGCCCGGTGGCGTGAAAATCCCGAAACGCTCTGGCCAGCGCCGCCGGTACGGTTGCGAACGCATGCCACGGGCGAGCAGGCGCAGCAGCATCAACGGCGTCACCAGATACATCGCCAAGGTGTAGAGATAGCGCACGCCTGATCCTTGCGGCCAACGCCAAAGTATAGCCAGAGCATGTACCACGGGCCGTGCCATCGATACCCTTACAATGCAACCATGCCCGGCACGTCCCGCCCACCGTTCAACCGCACGCTGCTCGCCCCCCGCCACTGGCCGGCCTGGCTGGGTGTGGGCCTGATCTGGCTCGTGGGGCAACTGCCTTACACCTGGCTGCAATGGCTGGGTGGACGGCTGGGCGCGTTGCTGGTGCACATTCCCTCACGGCGACGGCACATTGCGCAGACCAACATCGCGCTGTGTTTCGCGAACCGCACCGCGAGCGAACGGGCCGCCCTGGTCGACGCCAACTTGCGCGATCTGGGCCGGATGCTGGTGGAGTTTGCGCTTGGCTGGATGGCCAGCGACCGGCGCATCGCACAAATTCCCAGCCACATCGACGGATTGCAGCACTTGCAGGCGGCGCGTGCGCAAGGCCGCGGCGTACTGCTGGTCGGCGGACATTTCTCGCACCTGGAACTGTGTGCGCGCCTGATATCCGCCCGCATCGGCATTGCCGGCATGTACCGCCGCATGGACTCGGCGGTGTTCGAGTGGGTGGTGCTGCGCGCACGCCTGCGCTACGCCGACGCAATGTTCGACAAGGACGACATTCGCGGCACGGTGAAGTACCTGCGCGCCGGCGGCACCCTGTGGTATGCGCCGGATCAGGACATGCGCAGCAAAGACACCGTGTTCGCCCCGTTCTTCGGCGTGCCCGCAGCCACCATCACCGCGACGCACCACCTGGCGCGGATGTCCGGCGCGCTGGTCATCCCGTTTTTCCACCACCGCCTGCCCCATGGCCGGGGTTACGTGCTGCAGCTCGGCGCGCCACTGGAAAACTTTCCCGGCACCGATATCCTGGCCGACACCACGCGCATCAACGCCTGCATCGAGGACATGGTGCGCGCTGCACCCGAGCAGTATTTGTGGGTGCACAAACGCTTCAAGACCCGGCCACCCGATACCGCCCCCCTGTACTGAGAGCGAATGCCGGAGGAAGCGGGAACGCCCTTCTGCGTCCATCCACCGCGCACTGAATTTTCGTTGCCGCCGGTGTGCGCCACCCGCCCAGTGCCGGCCACCGGTTGCCGGGTTATCGGATCACGATGCCGCTCGCCACCGCCGCTGCCCGATCATGGTCACGTTGACACCGCTCAAACCTGACACTTTCGCGCACGCCAGACCGCGCGCGCACGCGGTAAGCGTGTCGGTAGCGTCGCCGCCTTCCTGGACCGCCGACAGCTCACGCGGCCCGCGCCAGCTCTTCGGTGCCGGGCACGGTTGGTTCGGCAAACAACGCCGCACACCACAGGCCGAGCAACCATGCAAACAGCAAACCCCACCACGCCGAGTAGAACGCCAGGTGCGTGTTCAATGGAAACAACATCACGCCCAACGCCAGCGTCACGGGAAACGCACGAGCACGCGCCGTCGAACCGACTGACCGCCACGCCCGCCACGCCGCAGCCAGCGCCGCCAGCCACAGCAGCAACCCGAATCCGCCGGTTTCGCTGAGAATCTCCAGCACGAGTTGATGTGCATGGCAGGCGCCTTCACCCGCGCCACAAGGCTCGGCCACCAGAAAGTGATCACCGGCCGGCACCTGGCGCGGATAAGCATAACGAAACCCACGCACGCCCACGCCATTGAACGGATGCGCCTTGATCATTCCCGCTGCGGCCCGCCAGATGGCCAACCGGCCACTGAGTGCGGTGTCCAGCGACTGACCGCTGCCAGGCAACGCGAGCAAGGTGCGCTCCGCGCGCAACTGGAAACGTTCCGAGGTATGCCAGGCGACGCCAACGCCCAGCGCCAGCAAGATCGCCCCACCGGCACAAAACAGGGCGAAGCGCCGCGGCGAACCCACCACGTGCCAGGCGAAACCCAGCGCGACCAGACCGTACATCACCCACGCCGCGCGCGAACCCGCCAGCAGGATCGGGCCGAGCATCAGCGCCAGTGCCAGCAGCCATCCGCGTTGCCCGAAGCGCCGCCACGCTGCCCACAACGCAAATGGCGAGAGCACCGCCAGGGTAGGTCCAAGCTTTAGGTTGTCCGCGCCGAAAATGCCGGAGACCCGCTCCGCCTGCGCCTGCCCACCCAGACTCCAGCCCGTGAGCGCCTGTAACCACGCGTCCAGCGTCCATAACGCCACCACCACGCCAACCGTGACGTACAGTGCCCGCAACTTGCGCTCGCGCCGTAGCGCGAAACACGCATACAAACCCAACGGCACATAACGCAGCAGCCCGGCAACCGTCTCCCAGCTCCGGCCAGGCACGATCGAATCCGGCGCGGATACCGCGGCAGCGGCGACATAGCCGGCAAGCAGCCACAACAGCAGCCGCGCGCCCGGGTGCCGCAGCAACGTTTGCGGTTCGCGCACCAGCAACCACCCGGCACCGAGCAGGCACAGCAAGGTACCCAGCTCCGCACTGCGCCCAAATGGCAACAGCACGATCACCAGTGCAAATGGCAACAATGGCGAGCGCAACAGCGACTTGAGCGAAGCGCCGACAGAAGTCATGAGCGGGCCGAAGCAGGGTCAGGTGTGCATTGTAGGCGGGCGCGGCACGCATGCGTGACCCGGCGGCGCGCAGTGCAGCGGCTCAGGTTGCGGCCAGCTCCGCGTAAAGGGCCAGCGTGGCAGCCTGCATGTCGACCAGACGATAACTGTGCAACGGCGCGATCGGCGGCGCCACCCGCAGCAGCTCGGCAGCGCGCTCGACCAGCCGCTCGTGATCGCCGAGGGGCACACGCCCGGCGGGGTACAACTCGGCCATCAACTCGCCGACACCACCATGCGCGTAACCGAGCACTGGCCGGCACAACGACAATGCCTCCACCACCGTGCGTCCGAACGACTCGGGTTTGTTCGACAACTGCAGCACCAGCGAAGACACGGCATACACATCGCGGATGTCATCGCGCGGCGGTGACAGCGCGACTTGCGAAGTCACCCCGCGGCGCCGAATCAGTTCACGCAACTCCGCCACATAGGCTTCGCGTCCGGGTTCCACCACCCCCAGCAGCAGCAGTCGCGCTTCAATGCCGCGCTTCTTCAAATCGGCCAGCAAGCCGATAGCATCATGATGCCCCTTCAGCCGCGTACCACGCGCAGCGAGCGTGAGCAGTGGCGCGCCGGCAAGCTCCGGATACCCGGCGAGGAACGCCTTTCGCCACGCTTCATCCGGGCGATAACCATACGGAAACGCCGCCGGGTCGATACCACGCGGGATCACGCGCACGCGCGATGGATCGAGCCAGCGGTAGTGGCTCAGTACATAGTCGCGAACCGTCTGCGAAACCACGATGACGCGGTCGCCCCGCAACATGATGCTGCTGTACCAGCCTGGTGAGTTGAGCCCATGCACCGTGGTGACAAAGCGCGGGCGCGGGCGCATGCCCTTGAGTGCCCACCAGCCCAGCCACGCCGGGACGCGCGAACGCGCATGCACGATGTCGGGGTTGATCGTGCGCAATGCCCGACGCAAGGCACCAATCGAGGCCAGCGCACCCAACGATTTGCGCCCGATCGGCAGCGTGACATGTTCGCTGCCGGTGGCCACCAACTGTGGCGTGAGACGTCCACCGGCAGAAATCACCACGGAACGATGTCCGGCCTGCACCAGCGCGCGTGCAATTTCCAGCGTCGAACGCTCGGCCCCACCGGAGTGCAGCGCGGGAATCAGCTGGACCACGGTCAACCGTTTGGCGGGAGCGTGCGAGCCAGGCATGGACGGGAGATCGGAAACTTTCATTCCTTGTCACAAGCAAAAATAGTGCCGTTTGTGGCCCGGTCACCAGCTGCGAATCAATCGCTCAGGGTGTAATGCGCGCCACAGTAGGCGCAGGTTGACTCGCCGCCGTCTTCGACAATGGACAGATACACCTTTGGATGTGAATTCCACACCAGCATGCCGGGCATCGGACATGACAAAGGCAGGTCGGCACGCGTCACTTGGTAACGGTTTTCGGCATTCGCCGGGATCAGTGGTGCGGTCGTGACGACAGGGCGCGACATGGCCAAACTCCTCGCTGGACACAAGTCGCAAATGGTAGCAGGCTGCGGCGATCTGCTGCCGGGGGCAGTGCACCAGGCGACGCCATGCCTGCCTCGCCCGCAAGCGGATCTGATCCATGCGAAGCTGTCCCGGGCGGGTAGGTCTTGCCAGCCACGTGCGTCGGTCCAACTTGTTTCAGGAGCAGACCATGGACTTTGCAAAGACCACCGAGCGCGTCAAGGCGATCTTGACCAACCCGCGGGCGGAGTGGCCAGTCATCGCCGCCGAACCCGCCAGCGTCGGCAGCCTCTACACCGGCTACATCACGCTCCTCGCCGCGCTGCCGGCGATCGCCGGATTCATCAAGGGCAGCCTGATCGGCTACAGCATGCTCGGGATCACCACCCGTCGGCCTGTCGCCGCCGGCATCGGGACCATGCTGCTCACCTACCTGCTGACGCTGGCCATGGTCTACGTCATGGCGCTGATCATCAGCGCCCTGGCACCGTCTTTTGGCGGCCGGAAGGACGGCGTGCAGGCACTCAAGTCCATCGCATACGCGTGGACTGCGGCATGGGTCGCCGGGATCGCGATAATCGTGCCATGGCTCGGCACGATCATCGCGGTGGCGGGCGTCATCTACGCCATTTACCTGCTGTACCTGGGTTTGCCACAGACCATGCGCTGCCCGCCCGAGAAGGCGGGTGTCTACACCGCCGTGAGTGTCATCATTGCCATGGTGCTGAGCTGGATCGTGGGTCTGCTGGTGGCCGGCACGATCGGCACGGCTGCACTTGGCGGCGCGGCGATGGGTGGCGCGCATATCATCGGCGCCAACGGCGATCGCGGTTCGCCTGACGGCAACAACGCCCGCGGCAAACCCGCCGCCATGGAGTGGCATGTGCCGCAGGCCGGCAAGGAGTTGCGTACCGCCCGGAAGTCCGGCATCGGCAACGCGCGGCAGGGCGCGATGGCAGATGAAAGGAGCCTTGCCCGGTGCTGACCGTGACGCTGGAGTAGTCGGCACGGGAGCCATGCAGGCCCCCCTGTCGGCTAGCGTGAACGGCCTTGGCCCGAAGCATTCAGTACCCGTCGCAACACGCCATCGGCAGCCAGACGTCACGGACCAGCGCCGATCATTTTTGTGCTGCGCCAGCCACCGCGCCCTCGGTAGTGATACGCACCGTCAGCTCGTCGCCGACATCCGGCACGTGGGCGCCCACCCCAAACTCCGAACGCTTGATCCGCGTCGTGGCGCCAAAGCCGATCGACTGCCGCTGGGTCATCGGGTGCACGCCGATACGATTGAGCGTGGCGTCCAGCGCAACCGGGCGGGTCACGCCATGCATCGTCAGGTCGCCGGTCACCTTGAACCTGTTGCCGCCCATTGGCTGGACTCGCGTGCTCTTGAACGTCACTTGCGGGTATTTTCCCGCATCCAGGAAATCCGCCTGTTGCAGATGCTTGTCCAGGGCCGCGACGTGCGTGTCCAGCTTGCTCAGCGGCAGGCTCACCTGCACCGAGGAGCGCTCCGGATGCTGCTCGTCAAACACCAGCGTGCCGCTGCCCAGGCCGAGATTGGCACCGGGGTTGGAGTAGCCGAAATGACTCCAGCTGAAGAGGACCTGGGTGTGATCCGGGTCCAGCGTGTAGGTGACCGGCGTGGCCTGCACCACCGCTGTGGCGGCAAGCAAGCCAACCAGGCCAAGGCAACGTAGTGCGTGCATCTCGCCAACTCCTCACGTGGTGAATACGACAATGCCGCCGCCAAACGGTGGTCTGCACCGGTTGCTCCCATCCCTTCGAACGCGCGACAGGTCGCGCGGACACGACCATCCCAGAGTGCCACAGCCGATGTCAATTCAGCTGGTCGACCGACCGACCGGCCGGGCGACAACAAGCAGTTGTCGCTGATCAACGCCCATCAGGCCAAATTGGACGACGATCAGCGTGCATCCGTCGCCGCGGCGTGAGCCGCGCATCGGCAGACCGATGATCGATGCGGCGGTGCGAACAACTGCTCACGGCGCCCACCGCAAGCCTCCCGTGCATGAGTATCCTGTGCTGACGCGGCACACGGCAATCCGGCATGCAGGCGCCGACCGGCGCCGCGCTGGCCAACTGCACTGTACTGTTGGTGCCACCGACCTTTCCCTCCGGGCCCCCATGCCGAACCTGCGTGACGAATGCTGGGCGATCACCGACCATGCCGCGGGCAACCAGCGGCAGGCACTCGCGCTGGCCACGCAGATGTGCTGCACCGTCCGGCATTTGCAACTGGAACCGCGCGCGCCGTGGTCGTGGCTCGCGCCACGCTTGCTGCTTGGCGGACGCATCGCCCTGCCTCCCGATCAGCGTGGGCTGTTTGCGGCGCCGTGGCCTGGCGTGACGATTGGCTGCGGCCGCGCGGCCGCGCTGTTTACCCGCATGTTGCGCAGCCTGTCCGGGGGGCGGTGCTACACCGTGCAGATCCTCGACCCGCGGATCGATCCGGCGCAGTGGGATACCGTGATTGCGCCACGCCACGACCAGCTCGACGGCGCCAATGTGCTGCAACCACTTGGTTCGCTGAATCCGGTGGACGACGCGTGGCTGGCCGACGGCCGGAATTCGTGCCCGCGCTTTGCCGACCTGCCGCAACCGCGGGTCGGCGTGTTGCTTGGCGGCCCGCGCCAGGGCGTCGCCATGGGGAACGGCTACGTGCGCCAACTGCTGGCGCAGCTGCGCGCACGCCAACGCGACGACGGCGGCAGCCTGCTGGTACTCGCCTCGCGGCGCACCCCACCGGCGTGGATCGAGCTCTTTCGTCACGCCTTGCGCGATGTGCCGGGACTGGTCTGGGCCGGCCACGACGATGGCAGCAATCCCTACGCCGGGGTCCTCGGCTGGGCCGACCGCCTGGTAGTCACGCCCGATTCCGTGAACATGCTCAGCGAGGCATGTGCGGTCGGTTGCCCCGTGCACACCCTGATCAGCGGTCCACTGCCCGGGAAGCTCACCCGGTTCCATGGGGCATTGCGCGCAACCGGTCGGCTGCACGACCTGGACACGGTCACCTCGATCCGGCCGGCACCATTGCGCGAAACCGCGGCCATCGCGATCGAGGTACGCCGGCGCATTGCACAACGACTGGCCACACGCTGACCGGGTCATCCGCAGCTGACCCCAAGTCATGCGCGGACATGCCGACGCACCGGCGGCAGCAGCGAGCGCAGTGAACCTGCCGCAGCAACGCCCGCAGTCGCCCGCGCGGCACTCTCCGCCAACGCCATCGTCGAGGACCGCGCATTCCGGCCCGGTGCTGCGCAACACCGGACTGCCGCAATCCCGACCACGTCGCCAGCGCTGCCCCTGCCCACGACTACGCAAGGTCCGCAGCGGGCAATCACGCCACCGGACGTATCCAGCGCAACTGACCGGAGAGGAGCAGCGCGTCCACTTGCGGCGCAAACGGCTGGTCAAGGACCTCCGGCGCCAATGCCGTGGTCGCGACCAGACCGACACAACGATTGCGGCCGCCGTGTTTGGCGTCATACAGCGCGCGATCACTCAGCTCGAGCGCCGCATCGAACGTCGTCCTGTCGCTCTGCAGGGCCACGGGATGCAGGCTGAAACCGATCGAGCAGGTCAGCACAACCTTGTCACCCCAGCTATCCGTGAACTCCCGCGCTGCAATGTCGCGCCGCAGGCGTTCGGCGATGGCCAACACCGCGTCAGAATCAACCTCGCGCAGCAGCAACAGGAATTCCTCACCACCCCAGCGCACGGCGACGTCACTGTCACGCCGCGCCGCAGCCAGCATCTGTGCGATTTCCCGCAACACCGAGTCACCCACGGCATGGCCGTGGCGATCATTGATCTGCTTGAAATAATCGATGTCGATCTGCAGCAGGCCAATCGGTCTCCTGCTGGCCAGCAGCTCGGGCAAGCGCGCCAACAGGTAACGCCGATTCTGCAGCGCGGTCAGCGTATCGGTGTAACTCTCCTCGGCCAGCGCTAGATTGCTCACGCGCAGCCGTTCAAGGGCCCGCGCGAGTTGCTCGGTACGTCGTTCGACCTGCGCTTCCAGCCATGCATTGCGTTGGCGTTGGGCACGCATGCCCCAGCGGGCCAGCAGGATGAGCAGCAGACACAATCCCGCCACGGCCGCCGCCCGCACCAGCACGCGTTCGTACCAGTACGGTTGGACGTGGACGGCGACATCCGCCTCCGCGCCATACCCGGTGGCCCCAGCAAGCATGGCGGCGACCCGGAAGCGGTACTGGCCTGGTGGCAGGTGCGTGTAGAACGCCGAACGCCGGGCACCGGCCTCCTCCCATTGGGTGTCATAACCTTCCAGTCGATACCGGAACTGCAGCGGACCGACATGCAAGTACGGCGCGGTGTAGTGAAAAGCCAGGTCGCGCGTGCCATCGGCTATCACGAAGCTCCTGGCGGGAAAGTGCTGACCGGCATGTTCGATGGATTCAACCCGCGCCGCTGGCGACACCGGCAGCGCACCCAGCGCCCGGGTGTCCAGGCGTAGTGCGCCGTCGGTGGTGCTGTACCAGATGGCCTTGCCGTCGATCAGGCTGCGCGCGCTGGCGCCGCCGTTGCAGCAACGCACAGTGCGGACGGTGGTCTCCCGCACAACGCCGGCAACCACCTGCGGCGAAACAAGCCGCGCTGGCGAACCGGGCATCGGCAGTTCGGCGACGGGCAGCCGCCACGCGCCGACGATGGAACCGACATACAAGTTGTCGTCGAGTACGTCGAGAGTCCAGGCATTGTCGCTGGGCAAGCCATCCTTTTTGCCGAGCATGCGCAACCGACCATCGACCACCACGCCGATGCCGACATCGGCAGTAGCAACCCCGAGTACGCCAGGTTTCAGCATGGACAGATGCGTCACGAAGTGGCCCCGCAGCGGCCTGGCCCACACCGGCTCCTGCAACCGCCCGGTGCGCCACTCGCGCACGCCATCCTCGGTGCCGATATACAGATGATCCAGTGTTATCGGCAGGATGTAGCGAATGCTTGCCGCCGCAGCCGACGCACCTGGATCGATGCGACTGAGTTCGCCCCCACGCCAACGATACAGGCCACCGGACGTGCCGATCCAGAAATCGCCATCCGCCACTTCACGAACGTCATCAATGCGCCAGCTGCCAAGCACGGACAGTGCCGGCGGCGTGACATCACGGCCGTGATCGTAGACCGCGATACCTGCGCGCGTGCCGACCCACAAGCGGCCACGACGGTCGTAATACAGGTTGTACGCCGATGGATTGGGCAGCGCACTTCCGGGGATGAGCGTGCGTGCGCGCGTGCCGTCAAAGATTTCCACATCCGAGTTGGTGCCAAGCACGAGTTGGCCGTCGGGCGAGCGCACGATGCTCCACACCAGCGGGTCGGTCACGCCGTCGCGCCGGGACACGCTCTGCATCCAGCCATTCCAGGCTCGATACAAACCGAGCGTGTGCGTGCCCAGCCACAAGTCGCCAGCGCGATCCTCGAACATCGCGCGTACCCAGGGCCGGGGCGCCAGGTCGTCGGCAGCCAGGCGCTCCACGCGCGAGTCGGGCAGCAGGCGGTACAGCGCATGGGCGGTGCCAATCCACAGCACACCATCACGATCGACCAACAGACTCTCGATGGCTGTGGTATCGAGCTCCGCATCCAGTCCGGACGGCACGATGTGTCCTCCGTCCACGCGCATCAAGCCGATTTGCGTGCCGAGCCAGACACTGCCGCGCACGCGCACCATGTGCTTGACGACCACCCGTGGTTGCTGCGGCAGATTTTGTTGCACGCAGGTCACTGCTGCCGGTTCGACGCTGCCGTCGCGTCGGCAGCTTTGCCCAAGCCCGCCTATCCACAGCGTCTTGCCGTCCCGCAGCAAGCTGAAAGCCGGTCCGCGGTAGCCAGCCAGCGGCACGATCTTGCCGTCCTGCACGCGACTGACTCCATCGGCGGTGCCGAGCAACGGCGTGCCGCCGCCAGCGTCGGTGATCGCGTTGATCGCCGGCCCACCCAGCGCAGTGAAGTGCCCGTCGCGCTCGCGCAGCAACCCATGCGGACCGCCAAACCAGACCTGTCCGTGCGGATCTGCCCATGCCGCGGTCAGCATGCTGGTGTCGACGCCGGTGGCGGCGCGGTCGTAGGTGACAAAGCGCGATCCATCAAAGCGCGCTATCGCGCTCTGCGTGGTGATCCAAAGAAACCCGGCGTTGTCCTCGGCCATGTCGAGCACGGTGATCTGCGGCAGGCCCTGGGCCACACTCCAGTGATCCAGCACGTATCCGTGAAACGGCACCCCGGGGTTCATTGCCCGTGCCGGCGACCCGCCGAGCACGCAACACAGCGCAGCAAACGCCACCGTGCAGAGCCCGCGTGAGGCTCCCCTGCCCGCTACGACACCAACCATCCTTCCCCACCCGCGTCCCGCACCCGACGGTACCAATCTTGACCGCTGCTACGACAGCAGACAAGTGCCCGCCGGGGCAGCCACCACGCGACAAGAAGGATGCCGCCATGGTGCATTGCACATCCGGCATCGGGCCACCCGGCCGACTTGCTTCAGCCTGCCGGCGAGGCAGGTGATGCAGCACGCGCGGCAAACGCAAAACCCAGCTCGTCCGTGACCGTACTCACATCCGCACTCAACTTCCGCACTACCTCGTCGCGTGGCGCGATCCGTGAACGCAGATCCAGCGTGCACGCCAGCGCGCGTCGGAGCATTTCCGCATGCGCCACGGTCAGCGTCGTGGCCTGGGTGGTGGTCAGCAGGCCAGCCGTGCGACAACCCTCGATCAGCGCGGCATTTGCGGTGACTTCGAGCAGCTGCGGATGCTTCGCTGCGCTGGACAGCACCACGCCCTGCAACGCGAAGGCAATATCCAGCAAGCCGCCCCGGCCCTGCTTGAGATCCATTTGTTGCGCATCCGAGCGATCCCGTTCGCTGCGCCAACGCTCGCGCATGGTGCTGACCTCCGCCAGCACGGTTGTGCGGTCACGCGCGGTAAGCAGAATCTCCCCGCGCAGCTCCACCAGTTGCGCGCACAGTGCCTGATCGCCGGCCACCGGCCGCGCGCGCAGCAACGCCTGATGTTCCCATGTCCACGCGCGACCACGCTGATAGGCGGCAAACGCGTCCAGCGAACTGACCAGCAGCCCCTTGGAACCATCTGGCCGCAGCCGCGTGTCCACCTCATACAAGCGCCCGGCACGCGTCAGCACGGTCAGCCAGTTCATCACGCGCTGGGCCAGACGCTGGTACCAGCGCGACCCTTCCAGCGGGCGCGGACCATCGCTCAACACATCGGCGCGACGGCTGTCGTACACGAACACCAGATCCAGATCGGACGCAAAGCCAAGCTCCTGCCCGCCGAGACTGCCGTAACCGAGGACGGCAAAACCCGAGCCGGCACCAGCCAACCGCCCGTGCCGGGCAACCAGCTCGCGTTCGGCGAGGGCGGTAACCGCCATCACCACCGATTCCGCCAGCGCCGCCAGGCGTCGCGCGGTGGACACCGCATCGGCACGCCCGTCGTTGAACGCCAGGCCGAGGCGGAACGCGGTGGAGGATTTGAACTCGTTGATCCGCTCCAGCTCGGCCTCGGCCTCGCGCTCGTCCAGGGTGCCCAACACGCGCGCGATTTCCGCGGTGATGTCGGCGCGCTTGAGCGGTAACTGGTCAATGCGCGGATCGAGCACATCGTCCAGCAGCAGTGGCTGCGCGATCACGCGCTCGGCGAGAAACGCGCTGTCGGCAAACAATTTCGCCAGCCGCTTGCGGGCCGGCGGCTGCTCTTCCAGCAACACGAGGTAGGACGAGCGCCGCGCCACCGCCTGCACCAGCCGGCACAGGCGCAGCAGACATGCTGCCGGCGCTCCACTGTCGCGTGCAGCATTGAACAACTGCGGCATCACATGATCCAGTCGCTCCCGCGACCGCACCGACATGCTGCGCACGGCGGCCGCCTGTGACAACTTGAGCAGATCGTCCGCCAGTTCGGCGCCCGGGACAAAACCGGATGCTTCCAGCGTCGCGGCATCCAGCGTCTGCGCACACGCGGCCCGCCACAACACCAGGTCCGCTGCCGGCACCCGTGCGGCCCGACCGCCTTGTGGCATCAACACGGCAGCAAATTCTTCACTGACCATTGCGCGATGACGGGTCAGCGCGGCACTGAGGGTCGGCCAGTCCGGCATGCCCAGACCGCACGCCAGACGTTCGCGGCTGAGCGCATCGCCGGGAATGTCGTGGGTCTGTGCATCACGCAGCATCTGCACGCGATTTTCCATCTGGCGCAAGAGCACATAGGCCTCGCGCAGCATGCGTGCGCGGGCCGCGCTGATATGCCCACGTGCCTGGCACGCCACCAGTGCATCCAGCAGGTTGCGCACGCGCAACGACGGTTCGCGCCCACCGCGAATCAGTTGCGTAAGTTGCACGATGAACTCGATTTCGCGGATGCCACCGGGCCCGAGCTTGAGGTTGTCAGCCAGGTCCTTGCGGGCAACCTCCGCATCGATCAGCGCCTTCATTTCGCGCAAGCCGGCAAACGCCGTGTAATCGAGATATTTGCGATACACAAACGGCCGCAGCAGCTCCTGCAACACCTTGCCGGCTCCACGGTCGCCCGCCACCGGTCGCGCCTTGATCCAGGCATAGCGCTCCCAGTCGCGACCCTCGTTCTGGTAGTACTGCTCCATCGCCGCAAATGACAGCGCCAGCCGTCCGGAACTGCCGAACGGGCGCAGGCGCAGATCCACCCGCGCGCAGATGCCATCCATGGTCGGCTCGTGCAACAAGCGCACCAGCTCGCGACCGAGCCGAATGAAGTATTCGCTGTTGTCGAGCACACGCGGACCATCGGTCTGGCCGGCATGCGGATAGGTCAGCACCAGATCAATGTCGGAGGAAAAATTCAATTCGCTGCCGCCGAGCTTGCCGAAGCCGATCACCAGCAGCCGCTGCCCGGCACCGTCCTGGTCCCGACTACGCCCGTAGCGCCCGCCCAGTGCACGCTCGGCCCACGCCAATGCCACCTCCAACAGTGACTCGTACAACACGCTGGTCGCTGACAGCGTCTCCGGCAACTCGTCCAGTCCGTTGACGTCGCGAAATACCAGACGCAACGCCTCGGCGTGCCGGAAGCGGCGCAGCGCCTGCATGCACAGCGCCTCGTCCGTGGGCAGCTGCAAGGCGCCGATGCGCGCACTCGCATCACTGCCCGAGCGCAGGCGTTCAAGTCCCTGGGGCGAGAGCAGCTGCGGCTGGCGACACCACACTTCGAAGGCAAAATCGCTGGCCAGCAACGTGCGACGGATACGTTCGGCCACCCCGGCATCATCGTGCAGCGGTACCCCCGCCGTACGGCAGCGTTCAGCCAATTCGGCATAGCGATCGTCAATCAGCGCACGCAGCGCCGGGGATTCATGGACAGGCATCGACGCATTGTGCCGCAGTGGATCGTGCTTGCGCGTGCAACGGGTGCGAGACAGTGCCGGGAGTGTGACTCCACGCCGACCAGCAACGGCGCACAACCCGCTGTGGCCGCCACGGGATTACCCGTGTATGACCCCCAAATGCCCATACTCGCGGTTCATGTCGGTTTGATTACATTGCCCTTTCCAGAGCGAACATCCAAGCGCAGGAAACCCGTGCGATTGAATACTGCCAACCCCAAGCCTGGCCTGAGTACGCCCACGGCACGCTGCATTGCAGTGTTGCTGCTGATGCTGGCGTTCGTGCTGCTCACCGGTCTGCTCGACGGCGGCGTTGGCGTGGCGCCAGCGCGACTGCTCGCACAGCCACGGTTCCCGCTCGCCAACGCCGGACCCGGCCTGTTGCTGGCCGGTGTGCTGCTGGTGTTGACGCGGCGCGCGCTGTTTGCGTTCGTGCTGGCGTTCGCGTTGCAAGGCGTGTTGTACGCGACCAATGCGCTGAAGGTGGCAAACCTCGGTACGCCACTGCTGCCGGCGGATTTCCGCATCGTCGGCCAGTTGCGCCGCGGTGGCATGCATCTGCTGTCCGGCTATCTGCCACAGGGCGCATGGATTTACCTCGCACTGGGCGCCGGGCTGCTACTGCTGCTGGCGCTGTGGCGATTTGAGCCGCCGCTGTTCCCGCGGCACACGCGCGGCAAGCGCGCGCTGTCCGGCGTCGCACTCGCGCTGGTCCTGGGTACCGTACTGACGGGCAGCCCGGTGTGGGCCAGCATCTACAATGGCCGCGTGCTGTGGATGGAGCCGTGGTCTGCGGCGGCGACCAGCAACCATTCCGGGTTGGTCAGCTCACTGATCATGTTCCGCCTGCAATTCGCCCAGACCAGGACCAAACCTGATCCTCTGGCGGCGCAGCAGCTGATTGCACGGTTCGACGCGCAACCGCGACATACCGCGCCACCGCCGACACCCGGCACGCCATTGCCTGACATCGTGGTGGTGCAGAGTGAATCGTTCTTCGACCCGAGCATCATGCGTGGCTTCGAGCACAGCAACCTGACCCCGAATCTGCGTCGCCTCGCGGCGCACGGCGTCAGCGGCAAGCTGCATGTACCCACCTTCGGCGGCGGCACCATCCGCACCGAATTCGAGGTACTCACCGGCCTTTCACTACGATATTTCAACGACGTGCACTTCCCGTATCTGCAGGTTACCGACAAACTGGTGCCGAGCCTGGTACGCACGCTCAAAGAGCATGGCTACGCGACCATGGCGCTGCACGGCAACGATCCGGCATTCTGGAATCGCGCCAGCGCGTTCAAGGCGTTGGGTTTTGACCGTTTCGTCTCGCAAACGGCGTTCCCCGCGAATGCTCCGAACGACGGCAAGTACATGGCCGACAGCGCGATGACCGACGAGATCATCGCGCAGTTGAAAGACCACGGCCCCCCGCAGTTCATTTTCGCCATCAGTATCGAGGCGCATGGCCCCTACGACGTGGAGCCGGCCAACCGCGCGCAACGCGATGCCATCGCGGTCCCTGCCGGGATCACCGGCAAGAACCAGCTCGAACTGCAGACTTATCTCTACCACCTGCAACATGCCGACGCCGAACTCGGCCGTCTGGTCGCATATCTGGCGCAACGCAGCCGTCCCAGCCTGGTGCTGTTTTACGGCGACCACCTGCCGGCATTGAGCAACAGCTACCACATCACCGGGTTCAGCGACGGTCAGGACATGCTGAGTCAGCCCAGTGTCTGGATCCTGGTGGACCCGCACCGGCAAACCCGGTCAACGCCGGCCACACAGCAAGCCACGGCATCCTGGCTACTGCCCGGAATATTGCTGGAACAAGCCGGCATCCATGATGCGGCCTACTTCGCGCTGACGGAGTGGGTGGGGCCGCAACTGGCCGCGCTCACCGCCGCTCCAGGCGCACCGTCATCAAAGCCAGGCGGCAAACAGGAGGCTGACGACCGCGCGATGGCCAGCATCAGCCAGTTGCGCCTGGCAGGAAAGCTGGACCAGCTGCTGCTCCAGCCGCACGTCGCGCCCCGGAACGCCGCACTCTCCGCCGCGGCTACACACTGAGGCTGGCCTGCCGTGCCCTCGGCTGCCACAACAGCGAACCGCGCGTTGCCAAGCGTCCCTACCGCCATCACGGGTCGGGCAGCCCATTGAGGTGTACCGCAGACAAGAAAAACCCCGCCGCAGCGGGGTTTTTCCTTGCTCGAAAAGCAATCCGGGAAGCGGGACTCAGTAGTCCATGCCACCCATGCCGCCCATCGGGCCACCAGCCCCAGGATTGTGGTTGTGGCCTTCGTCCTTCTTCGGCTGCTCAGCGATTGCCGCTTCGGTGAGGATCGCCAGACCGGCAACCGACGCGGCGTACTGCAACGCCGAACGCGTCACCTTGGTCGGGTCCAGGATGCCCATTTCCACCATGTCACCAAACTCGCCGGTGGCGGCGTTGTAACCAAAGTTGCCCTTGCCTTCCTTGACGCGATTGACGATCACCGACGGCTCTTCGCCGGCGTTGAACACGATCTCGCGCAACGGCGATTCCAGCGCACGCCGGGTCACGGCGATCCCGAGGTTCTGGTCCGGGTTCTCGCCCTTCAGGCCTTCCAGCGCCTTCAACGCGCGGATCAACGCGACGCCACCACCAGGGACCACGCCTTCTTCCACCGCGGCACGCGTCGCGTGCAGGGCGTCTTCGACGCGGGCCTTCTTCTCTTTCATTTCCACTTCGGTCGCGGCACCGACCTTGATCACCGCCACGCCGCCGGCCAGCTTGGCCACGCGCTCCTGCAGCTTCTCGCGGTCGTAGTCCGAGGAGGTCTCCTCGATCTGCGCCTTGATCTGCTTGATGCGCGCCTGGATTTCGGCTGCATCACCGGCACCATCGATGATGGTGGTGTTTTCCTTGGTGATGATGATGCGCTTGGCGCGACCAAGGTCAGGCAGGGTCGCTTTTTCCAGCGACAGGCCGACTTCCTCGGACACCACCTGGCCATTGGTCAGCTTGGCGATGTCTTCCAGGATCGCCTTGCGCCGATCACCAAAGCCCGGCGCCTTGACGGCGGCAACCTTGACGATGCCGCGGATGGTGTTGACCACCAATGTGGCCAGCGCCTCGCCTTCCACTTCCTCGGCCACGATCAGCAACGGCTTGCCCGCCTTGGCGACGGCTTCCAGCACCGGCAGCAAGTCACGCACGTTGGAAATCTTCTTGTCGTGGATGAGGATGTACGGGTCGTCCAGCTCAACCTGCTGGCTGGTCTGGTTGTTGATGAAATACGGGCTCAGGTAGCCGCGGTCGAACTGCATGCCCTCGACCACGTCCAGCTCGTTGTCCAGGCCGGAACCTTCTTCAACAGTGATGACGCCTTCCTTGCCGACCTTCTTCATGGCCTTGGCAATCAGGTCACCGATATCGGTGTCGGCGTTGGCCGAGATCGTGCCGACCTGGGCAATCGCCTTGTCGTCAACAGTGGGCTTGGACAGCTTCTTCAGCTCGGCGACCGCAGCGGACACCGCCTTGTCGATACCGCGCTTCAAGTCCATCGGATTGATGCCGGCAGCGACGGCTTTCAGGCCCTCGCGGATGAACGACTGGGCCAGCACAGTGGCAGTGGTGGTGCCGTCGCCGGCGGTGTCGGAGGTCTTGGACGCCGCTTCCTTGACGATCTGCGCACCCATGTTCTCGTACCGGTCGGCCAGCTCGATTTCCTTGGCGACGGACACGCCGTCCTTGGTGATCGTGGGCGCACCGTAGCTCTTCTCGAGCACGACATTGCGGCCCTTCGGACCGAGCGTGACCTTGACGGCATTGGCCAGCGTGTTCACACCCTTGAGGATGCGGGCGCGGGCGTCTTCGCCGAAACGAACTTCTTTGGCTGTCATAAAATTTTTGCCTCAAAAATTTTGAATAAGAATGGAGCGAATTGCGAAAGCGTCACCAGAAGGAGCCGTAGGCGACTGACGTACGCGGCTTTTGCCAGCGCGCGCAAAGCCACTTGGCCCCACCCAATCAGCCTTCGAGCACGGCTACGATGTCGTCTTCCTTCAGGAACACCAGATCCTCACCATCGATCTTGATCTCCTGGCCGGCGTACTTGCCGAACAAGACGGTGTCACCCGCCTTCAACGACATCGGACGGACCTTGCCATCGCTCATGATCAAGCCAGTGCCAGCAGCAATCACCTTGCCGCGGGTGGGCTTCTCGGTAGCGCTGTCGGGAATGACGATGCCGCCGGCGGAGACACGCTCCTCTTCCAGGCGCTTGACGATGACGCGGTCGTGCAACGGACGCAGTTTGCTCATGAATGACTCCAGCTTGCGATTGGGATGAAATGAAATTTGCGGACCCGGGTTGCCGGTTCTGCTAGCACTCTAACCTAATGAGTGCCAATTTTAACGGCGCAGCAAGCTCTTGCAAGCCTTCCGTCCCGGGCGACCGTTCATGTAATTGGGTGACCCACGGCTGGATTCAAGGGCCCAACCCGGCGGGGGCGGCGTGCGTCACCGGCCGCCAGCAGCTCCCGACCCAGAAGCAACCGGCACCGGCCTGAGGAGGGCTTTCCCATCCGCGGCGGAAACCAAACGTAGCGTGCCACGTCCTATCCGCAGGTGCGCCGTGCACAATCGCAGTCATAATGTCCATTCGTGTACGCTGCTGGTGCCTCCGGAGTCGTGATGCGCTTGTTGTGGATCCATCGAATGGCGGTGCCATTGTTGTTGGCGCTTGGCTTGCTGCTGGGCGCGCTGCCGGCGTGCGCGCAAGGCACTGACGAGCTGCTGCCGGTTACCGAGGCCTACAAGCTCAGCGCTGATGCCAGTACCCCGGGCACACTGAGGCTGCACTGGACGATTGCGCCGGATTACTACCTGTACCGCGGCCGCATGCAGTTCAAGGCCGGCGCTGGCGTGACGCTGGGCGAGGCACAGCTGCCGGCGGGCACGAAGTTCCACGACGAGTATCTCGGTGATGTGGAAACCTACCACCACGGCGTCGATGCCAGCGTGCCGTACACCGTGGCTGCCGGCACCACGCGGTTGCAGCTGGGTGTGCAGTATCAAGGCTGCCACGAGGTCGATCCCAAAATCTGCTACCCGCCGCATACCGAACAGCTGGATCTGCCGCTGCCGGCCGGCGCGCCAGCCCTTGCATCGGTCACGGGCACGCCGGTGGCAACCTCGCAGTCACTGGCGACCGCACTGCAGACGCTGGGCGGCACCAAATCCGCCAGCACGGCCGGCAACGGCGCCGCGCTACCGGCCGAGCAGGCCTTCCGTTTTGAAGCGCTGGCCAGTTCGCCGCGGCAGTTGCTGCTGCGCTGGACGATGCCCAAGGGCTATTACCTGTACCGCGATCACACCACGCTCAGCCTGCGCGATGCCGCCGGACGCACGCTCGGCGAACCGGCGTGGCCGGCGGCGATCACCCACGATGACCCACAATTCGGCAAAGTCAGTGTGTACTTTGACCAAGTTGAACTACCCGTACCGGTCATCGGCAACGGCGGTGCGCAGGGCTTGACCCTCGTCGCCAGCTTCCAGGGCTGCCAGGACGGTGGCCTGTGCTACCCAATCATGACGCGCACGCTGACCATCGACCCGGGTAGTGCGGCTGCCGCCAGCGGCACGCCAGTCGTCAGCGCCACCGAGTTGCCACCGCCAGGCAGCACGCAAGGTCCGTTGCAGGTCAGCCTGATTGCCGCGTTGCTGCTGGCGCTCGGGGGCGGGTTGATCCTGAATCTGATGCCCTGCGTCTTGCCGGTGTTGTCGATCAAGGCCGTCAGTGTGCTGGAGAGTGGCGAGAACCGGCGCCGGGCCCGGCGGCATGCGCTGTTCTACAGCGCCGGGGTGCTGTGCAGCTTCGCCGCGCTGGGGTTGGGCATCCTCGCGCTGCGTGCCGCCGGGCACACGCTGGGCTGGGGCTCGCAACTGCAGCAGCCAGTGATAGTCGGGGTGCTGGCGTGCGTGATGCTGGCGGTGGGTTTGTCCATGTCCGGCGTGGTGCAATTTGGCTCGGCGCTGGGCAATACCGGCGCCGGCCTGGCGTCCCGCACCGGGCCCAGCGGTGATTTCTTCACCGGCGTGCTGGCGGTCGTGGTCGCCAGCCCATGCACGGCGCCGTTCATGGGCACCGCACTGGTGTATGCGTTTGCCGCACCCATGCTGTGGGCGCTGCTGGTGTTCCTGGCCCTGGGCGTCGGGCTGGCGTTGCCGTTCCTGTTGATTGGATTGGTGCCCGCGCTGGCGCGGCTGTTGCCGCGGCCGGGCCGCTGGATGGAAACGCTGAAACAGGTACTGGCTTTCCCGATGTATCTGACTGCCGTGTGGCTGGTGTGGGTGCTGGCCAAACAGCGCGGCGCCGACGCCGTTGGCCTGGTCCTGATAGCCATGGTGCTGCTGGCCATGACCCTGTGGTGGTTCGGTCGCAGCCGCTCGCGCGGCGCCGGCAGCAAGCTGCTGGTGGCCATGCTGGCCGTCGCCACGTTGATACCGATGTACCTGCTCGCCCAGGTGCCGGCGCCATCGAGCGTGACATCGATTGCCCCCGGCACAGTCACTTACAGTCCACAGAAGCTGGCGGCCTTGCGTGCAGCAAACACGCCTGTGCTCGTCGACATCACCGCCGACTGGTGTGTCACCTGCAAGGCCAACGAACATACCGTGCTGAACACGCAGGCGTTCCGCGATCTGCTGCGGCGCACTGGCGCGGTCTACATGCAGGGCGACTGGACCAATGTCGATCCGACCATCAGCGCCTTCCTGGCGGAATACAACTCCCCGGGCGTACCGCTGTACGTGGTGTTTCCCGCCCACGGCGGCGCCGGCCGGCAGTTGTCGACGGTGTTGACGCCGTCGATGGTCGAACGTGCGCTGATCGCGGCCGCAGCGGCACGGTGATCACCAGGCGGACATACGCCATCGCACGGAACCCCTGACATCTGCCGTCATCATCGGCGAACGGCCGCGAACTGGACATTCCCGGTCGGACCGCGCAAACTCCTGCGCGGTCCGGACTCCCCGGAAGCCAGCGGAACGGTCAGGTGGCAAAGATCCTGGTCCTGCATGGGCCCAACCTCAATTTGCTGGGTAGCCGCGAGCCTTCCATCTACGGTACGGACACGCTGGCACAGGTCAACGAACGGCTGGCCTTGCAGGCGCGCGCCGGCGGCCACGAACTGACCTGCTTCCAGTCCAACGCCGAGCACGAACTGATCGACCGGGTGCAGCGCAGCCGTGGCGATGGCATGGCCCTGATCGTGCTCAACGCCGGTGCCTTCACGCATACCAGTCTCGCGCTGCGTGACGCGTTGGCCGCAGTGGCCGTCCCGTTCATCGAAGTGCACCTGTCCAACGTGCATGCACGCGAGTCCTTTCGCCACCATTCGTATTTGTCCGCCATCGCGCTGGGCGTGATTGGCGGCTTCGGCGCCGACAGTTACCGCCTCGCGCTGGATGCAGGCATGCACTGGCTGCAGACCGCGGCTGCGAGCGTGCCGTAAGCGCGCATCGATCCCTCCGTATTCCCTGCGCCCGTGCCCGGCGCAACCGACCAAAGGCTGACCTCCATGGATTTACGCAAAATCAAGAAACTGATCGACCTGCTTGAGGAATCCAACCTCGCGGAACTGGAAATCAAGGAGGGCGAGGAAGTGGTGCGGCTGTCCCGCGTGCCGAAGAGCGCCCCGCCGCTCGCTGTCGCGGCGGCGGCGCCCGTCGCCACGCCACCGGTGGCAGTCACTACGGTTGCGCCCGTTGCCGCACCGGAACCCGCCGCCGACGCACTGCCAGCCGGGCATGTGGTCAAGGCACCGATGGTCGGCACGTTCTACGCGTCGGCCACGCCGGGCGCCCCGGCATTTGCCACGGTCGGTCAGCAAGTGAAGGCGGGCGACACCCTCGGGGTCATCGAGGCCATGAAGATGTTCAACCAGATCGAGGCGGAAGTGGATGGCACGGTCAAGGCCATCCTCGTGGAAAATGGCCAGCCGGTGGAATTTGACGAGCCGATGTTCGTGATCGCGTGATGTCTGCGCCGGAGCCGGAAATCCCCACGGGACTTCCTGCCGATCGCGCTGAACGGAGAATCAAGAGTGCGCTGACGCTGCTTCCGGCTCTCCCGCTCCCTGATCCTCCGTTCCAATTCCCTGCCTTGCGGAGTTTCCATGCTAGATAAAGTTGTCATCGCCAATCGCGGCGAAATTGCCCTGCGTATCCTGCGCGCCTGCCACAGCCTGGGCATCAAGACGGTTGCCGTGCACTCCACGGTGGATCGCAATCTCAAGCATGTCGGTCTGGCGGACGAGGCCATCTGCATCGGCCCGGCACCCTCGGCCGAAAGTTATCTGAACATCCCGCGCATCATCGCGGCCGCCGAGATCACCGACGCCACCGCCATTCATCCGGGTTACGGATTCTTGTCCGAGCGGGCAGATTTTGCCGAGCAAGTGGAACAGAGCGGTTTCATCTTTGTCGGCCCCACGCCCGAGGTCATCCGCGTCATGGGCGACAAGGTGCAGGCCATCCGCGCCATGAAGGCCGCCGGCGTGCCGTGCGTGCCCGGCTCGGGCGGTCCGCTGGGCGATGACGTGGACGAAAACGCCCGCATCGCCCGCGATATCGGCTACCCCATCATCATCAAGGCCTCCGGCGGCGGCGGCGGGCGCGGCATGCGCGTGGTACGGACCGAAGCCCACCTGGCCAATGCGATCGTACTGACCAAGGCCGAGGCCAAGGCCACGTTCGGCAACGAGCAGGTCTACATGGAAAAATTCCTGGAAAACCCCCGCCACGTGGAGATTCAGGTACTGGCTGACGGCCAGGGCAACGCAATCCATTTGTGTGAGCGCGACTGTTCCATGCAGCGGCGGCATCAGAAGGTGGTGGAAGAAGCGCCGGCACCGGGCGTCACGCCGGAGCAACGCGCAGCCATCGGCAAGGTCTGCGTGGACGCCTGCGTGCGCATCGGCTATCGCGGTGCCGGCACCTTCGAGTTTCTGTTCGAGAACGGCGAGTTTCATTTCATTGAAATGAACACGCGCATCCAGGTCGAGCATCCGATCACCGAATTCATCACCAACACCGACTTGGTGCGCGAACAGCTGCTGATTGCCGGCGGTGAAAAATTGTCGATCCGGCAGGAGGACATTTACCCGCATGGCCACTCCATCGAGTGCCGCATCAACGCGGAAGACCCGGACACGTTCATGCCCTGCCCGGGCACGGTCAAGCGCTTCGAGGCACCCGGCGGCCCGGGCGTGCGCATCGACACGCATTTGTACGATGGCTACCGCATCCCCTCTAACTACGATTCCATGATCGGCAAACTGATCGTGCACGCGCCGGACCGGGCCACGGCGATTGCGCGCATGCAGCTGGCGCTGGCCGAGACGGTGATCGAAGGTGTCAAGTGCAACATCCCGTTGCAGCAGCGGATCATGGCCGACGTCGGCTTCCAGCACGGCAAGCAGAACATTCACTATCTGGAAAAACGCATTGCCGAGCAGAAGGAAAAATCCACCACCGGCGTGTAGCCAACGGTTCTCTCCAGCCGGGTTGCAGACGCGCTTCAACCGCGCAGTACGCCATGCGCCCACGGCGACGTCGCGCTTGAGACCGGTCCTCCCCCCGCACCACCTCGGTCGCCCATGCCCTTTCTCGAACTCTCCCTGACGGTGCGCACCGAGCAACAACCCGGTGCGGAAGAAGCGCTGGAAGATGTCGGCGCGTTGTCGATCACGTTGCGTGACGCGAACGCCGAAACCCCGGACGAGCACGCGATCCTGGAGCCGGGCGTCGGCGAGTTGCCGCTCTGGCCAAGCATGACGCTGAGTGCGCTGTTCGCGGCAGCAACGGATCGACGTGGACTGACCCACGCCCTGAGCGAACTTCTGCCGTGGCTGGAGCCTGCGCAACTCAGCTTTGTCGAGGTCGCCGACCAGGATTGGGAACGGGTGTGGATGGATCAATTCAAGCCGATGCCATTCGGTCGTCGGCTGTGGATTTATCCGTGGAACATTGAGCCGCCACAGGAAGATCCGGTGGACCGTTCCAGTGCTTCCGGCAATCGCTCCCGACATTGCTCTGACTCCGGCAGTCCTGCCGTCGCTGGCGCCTGCGACACCAGTGCACCCACGCGCGTCGTGGTGCGCCTCGATCCGGGTCTCGCGTTCGGCACCGGCACCCACCCCACCACGGCGCTATGCCTGGAATGGCTCGACAGCCTGGAGCTGGCCGGCTTGACCGTCACCGATTACGGCTGTGGCTCGGGCATCCTCGCCATCGCCGCACTGGCGCTTGGCGCGGCCAGCGCCGTTGGCGTGGACAATGATCCGCAGGCGCTGCTCGCCTCGGCTGACAACGCGCAGCGCAATGGCGTCGCGGCGCGCCTCACGCTGTACTCGCCACAGGATTTCACCGGCCCACCGGCGGATGTCTTCGTTGCCAACATCCTGGCCGGACCGCTGACCAGGTTGGCGCCGACATTCGCCGCGCTCATGAAACCCGGCGCACCATTTGCCATCTCCGGCATCCTGCATGGTCAGCAGGACGAACTGTTGCGGTGTTACGCCGCGTGGTTTGACGAACTGCAGGCCACCATGCGCGAAGGCTGGGTGCGCATCACTGGCCGGCGTCGCGCCTGAGCCGCACACCCTGGCGCCAGGCACCACCCTGCTAAGCTGGGTCATCCCAACCAACCCGACCCATGTACACGCAATGTCCTGAATGTCTGTCGGTGTTTTCGCTGGACGCGGCCACGCTGGCACAAGCGCATGCGTTTGTGACGTGCGGGTATTGCGGCGCCGATTTCGACAGCCTCGCGACACTTGCGGACGACCTGCCACCCGAGCCATTCAACGAGCTGGCGCTCAACGAACCATCGCTCACGCCACCGCAGGTACAAACGGTGGTGTACCACCCGCAACCGCCGCCGGCGGCGGTCGTCGAGGACGCACCGGTGGCCGGCGCACCACCCGTGGCCGAGGATTTCTCGCAACTGGTGTTCGCCCCGCGCTTTGCACGCGCGGTGACCCCAAAGACCACACGGCACACGCATCGGCATCTGCACCCGCCGACCGGACATGCGCGTGGGTGGGTGTTGGCATGCGGCGTATTGACGCTGCTGTTGGGCGCACAAGTGGCGTGGGCGCGGCGCGACGCATTGATCAGCGCGCCAACCACTGGCGCGTGGTTGCGAGCGGGTTGTGCTGCACTGCATTGCACACTGCCGTTGGTGGCTGCACCCGACCGCTTGCGGCTGGTGGCCAGCAACGTGCAGACCCATCCCAACGTGCCCCACGCCTTGATGATCAGCGCCAGCGTGCGCAACGATGCACCCTTCGCGCAGCCCTACCCGGTGCTCACCCTGACGCTGTCCAACGCACACGGGCGACCTCTGGCGATGCGCCGCTTGCGTCCGCGCGAGTACCTGGACGACACCGCCGTGTTGCGCCGCGGGTTGCCTCCAGGTGCCAGTACTGTCTTGCTGCTCGAGGTGGCTGATCCGGGCGATCAAGCCGTGGCTTTTGAATTTGCGTTTGAATAGGACTTAATTTTGTCCGCGTGCGCGGGTAGACTCGACGGCTCACGCACGCGCCGGGACGCGCATTGGTTCATCCCCCACTTGTGCGTGCTCCAAGCGGCCATGCAGCCGCTGTCACATCCGCCGAGGGGAAATATCCGTGAACGCCGTCAGATCGCCCACCCGCAGTGCCGCCAAACAGGCGTCGGCATCGGGCGAGCGCACGCAGAGTGCGCTCGGCGAATGTGTGACGCGCACCGTGCGCCGTTACCTCGCGGACATCGGCGATACCCCTTGCGCCGAAGGTCTGCACGCCCTGGTCCTGCGTGAGGTTGAAGTGCCGCTGTTGCGCGAGGTGCTGGCCTTCCACGGCGGCAACCAGAGCCGGGCGGCGGCGGCACTGGGCATCAATCGCGCCACGTTGCGCAAGAAGCTGGCGCTGCTCGGCCTGGTGTAACTGGCCCCGCAACGCAGCGCGAGCCGGACGTCTATAATTGACGGTTCACTCGTCCGGATCTTTCCTCCATGACCACTTCGACCCTTGTTCCGATCCGCCGCGCGCTGCTCAGCGTTTCCGACAAGACCGGTCTGCTTGAACTGGGCCGTCGCCTGAGCGCACTCGGCGTGCAATTGCTGTCCACCGGTGGCAGCGCGAAAGCACTGCGCGCGGCGGGCATCGCGGTAACCGATGTCAGCGCGGTCACCGGCTTTCCCGAAATCATGGATGGCCGCGTCAAGACCCTGCATCCGAAGGTCCATGCCGCACTGCTCGGGCGACGCGGCACGGACGACGCGGTGATGGACGAACTGGGCATCCAGCCCATCGACCTGCTGGTCCTGAATCTGTACCCGTTCGAGGCCACGGTCGCCAAGCCCGATTGCACGCTGGACGCCGCCATCGAGAATATCGACATTGGCGGTCCGGCGATGCTGCGGTCGGCCGCCAAGAACTGGAACGATGTCGGCGTACTCACCGCGCCCGACCAATACGCCGAGGTGCTGGGCGAAATCGAAACGCAGGGCGGGCTCACGCGTGCCACCCGCTTCCGGCTGGCCGTCACTGCATTCAACCGCGTGGCCAGCTACGGTGGTGCGATCAGCGATTTTCTGTCGGGCGTGGAGCTCAACACCACGCAGGACGCCATCACCGGCCACGCTGCGTTCCCCGGTCAGGTCAACGGTCGCTTCGTGAAAGTGATGGACCTGCGCTACGGCGAGAATCCGCACCAGCAGGCAGCGTTCTATCGCGATCTGGAACCGACGCCCGGGACGCTCGCCACATTTCGCCAACTGCAGGGCAAGGAGCTTTCGTTCAACAACATTGCCGATGCGGACGCGGCGTGGGAATGCGTGCGCAGCTTCGTCAAGCCGGCCTGCGTGATCGTCAAGCACGCCAACCCGTGCGGCGTGGCCGTCAGTTTGGACGGTATTGGCCGCGCCTACGAGCTTGCGTTCCAGACCGATCCCACGTCCGCGTTTGGCGGCATCGTGGCGTTCAACCGCGAGCTGGACGCGACCACGGCGCAGGCCATCGTCGAGCGCCAGTTTGTCGAAGTGATCCTGGCACCGAACTACGCCGACGCTGCGCTGGAGGTGTTGCACAAAAAGGGCAACGTACGTGTGCTGGTCATTCCGCCGCCGGCCGACGGCAACCTGCAAAGTGCACACCCGGGTGCCAACTTCAAGCGCGTCGGCTCGGGCTTGCTGATGCAGACCGCCGACATCGGCATGATCAACGCCAGCGATCTGCAAGTGGTCACCCGCCGTGCGCCAACCGAGGCGCAAATCCACGACCTGATCTTTGCCTGGAAGGTGGCCAAGTTCGTCAAGAGCAACGCCATCGTGTACGCGCACAACCGCCAGACCATCGGCGTGGGCGCCGGCCAGATGAGTCGCGTCTACAGCGCGCGCGTGGCCGGCATCAAGGCCGCGGACGAGAAGCTGGAAGTGCGCGGTTCGGTCATGGCATCCGACGCATTTTTCCCGTTCCGCGACGGCATCGACGCGGCCGCTGCAGCCGGCATTGTCGCGGTGATCCAGCCCGGTGGTTCCAGGCGCGACGGCGAAGTGATTGCCGCCGCCGACGAGCACGACATGGCCATGGTGTTTACCGGCATGCGCCACTTCCGGCACTGAATGACCTGCAGGGAGTTCGAACGAGCTCCGCATGCGTCAGCCCGCCCGCCCACGCGCCACCCGAGACACATGGCGTTGGCACACATATCACGTGCAGCAGTGCACCCTGTGCGCGACGGCTCCCTGGGCTGTCATCCGCAAAGCAGTTGCGCACAGGGTGCGCTCCTGCCCGCGTCGTCACGGGTGGGTACCACATCGGACTTTCTGTGGAGACAGTCATGCGCTACGCGCTGTACTACTGGAGCGGCATTCAAGGCCGCGGCGAGTTCATCCGGCTGGCGCTGGAAGACGCGGGTGCCGCCTACACCGACGTGGCGCGCGAGCAAGGAGACGCTGCCATCGCGCGCTTCGTCGCTGGCGACCGCGCCGGCGCACTGCCGTTCGCACCACCGTTTCTCAAGGCTGGCCAGCTGGTCATCGCGCAGACCGCGAACATCCTGCAGTATCTTGGTCCGCAGCTTGGCCTGGTGCCCGGCAGCGAGAGCCGGCGCCTGTACGCACATCAGTTGCAGCTGACCATTGCCGACCTGGTGAGCGAAGTGCACGACAGCCATCATCCGATCGCCGGCAGCTTGTACTACGCCGACCAGCGTGGCGCAGCGCAGCGACGCGCGGCCGATCTGCGCACGACCCGGTTACCGAAATTCCTCGGCTATTTCGAACAGGTGCTGGAGCGCGGCGGCGGGCGCTGCGCGTTGCGTGAACACAGCTATGTCGACCTGTCGCTGTTTCAACTGATGACCGGCCTGGCTTACGCATTCCCGCGGGCCATGCATCGTTTGGAACGCAAGTTGCCCCGACTATGTGCACTGCGCGAACGCATCGCGGCACGCCCGTGCATTGCCGCCTATCTCGCGTCACCGCGGCGGTTGGCATTCAACGAAAACGGCATTTTCCGGCATTACGCCAAACTGGACGACCCGACCTGACACCGTCGCTGGCTGCGGCGGCAGCGCTCAATGGCCGCTGTCCGCCGGTGGCGCACTGGATTGCGCCGAGGCCGGCCTGCTCTTGCCCCACTCCAGCACCTTGTACATCACCGGGCGCACCGGCTTTTGTCCGTGCTCATCCACCAGTCGGCCTTCGGGATCGCGCATGTAGGTCTGCACGATGCCGGCCCTGGAGGTGACCACCACCATGTAAACCTGTCCGCTGCGCGCGTATTCCTGCACGGTGTCAGAACCTTGCTGATACACGCGCACTTCCGGTGGCGGGGCGTTGCGTGCATCGCGCGCCGGGTCGGCATCACGCATCGCTGGCAACGAGGTCACGGGCGACTGCACGGTGGCACTTCGCGCCGGTGCCACGGCCTTGACACCGGGGGAGTTGATAGCGGGCGGCGGCAGCGCCTTGCCCGGTGGCGGCGTTTGCGCCAAAGCACCAAACGCCAGCAGAGTCGAGGCCAGCAGGGCACTGGCGACAGCCAGCTGTGCAGCGGTTTTCATGTCGGCTACCTCGAGCAGATGGGGAAAGCATAACAGTGCGTGCGCACGCTCATCGTGAAGTGCGACGATTTGCACGTGCGAGAATGCTGTGCTGTACGGGTCGACATGGCTGCGCCACGCCGACCACCTCGCTACCGGTTCTCCATCATGCCCAAACTGATCCTGATTGACGGCTCGTCCTACCTGTACCGCGCGTTCCACGCACTGCCGCCGCTGACCAACACGCAAGGTGAACCGACTGGCGCGCTGTACGGCGTGGTGAGCATGCTGCGCGCCACCCTGCGCGCGAAGCCGGACTATCTCGCGTTTGTCTGCGACGCGCCCGGGCCCACGTTCCGCAATACGATGTACGCTGAGTACAAGGCAAACCGGCCACCGATGCCCGACGATCTGCGCGCGCAGGTCCAGCCGATGCTGGACGTGGTCGGTGCCCTTGGTTTCCCGATCCTGTGCGAGAGCGGGGTCGAGGCCGATGACGTCATCGGCACGCTCGCCAGGCTGGCGCAGGCGCAAGGTATCGAGGTGCTGGTCTCCACCGGCGACAAGGATCTGGCGCAACTGGTGACGCCACGGATCACGCTGGTCAACACCATGCACAACAGCACGCTGGACGAAGCCGGCGTCATGCATAAATTCGGCGTGCGGCCGGATCAGATCATCGATTTCCTCACCCTCACCGGGGACACCATCGACAACGTGCCAGGCGTGACCAAATGCGGCCCGAAGACCGCAGCGAAATGGCTGGCCGAGTACGGCAACCTGGATGGCGTGATCGCGAACGCCGACCAGATTGGCGGCAAGATCGGCGAGTACCTGCGCGAGGCACTGCCGCACCTGCCACTGTCGCGCGCGCTGGTCACCATCAAGACCGACGTGGCCTTGCCGATGGCGCCCACCGACCTGACGCAACGCGAGCAGGACACCGCGCTGCTGCGTGCACTGTATGCCCGCTATGAATTCAAGACTGCGCTGAAAGAGCTGGACAGCGCGACGGCTGCCACCGACGGCGGAATCGACTCAAGCCACGATGCTGCGGTTGCAAGTGTCGACAAGCGCAGCACGCTTGAACCTGCTGCCACAGATGCAGCGGGTCCCGCCGGCGCCACCGGGCTGGCCTTTCCCGGTCGCTACGAGCTCGTCACCACGACGGTCCGACTGGACGCGTGGCGGGAAAAATTGCGCCACGCCGAGCTGATCGCCTTCGATACCGAAACAACCAGCATCGACGCGATGCGGGCGGAAATTGTCGGCATCAGCTTTTCGGTGGAACTCGGCGTTGCGTGCTACATCCCGCTCGGACATGACTATCCCGGCGCACCAGCGCAACTCGACCGCGAGCTGGTGCTGCACACGCTGCAACCGATCTTCGAGGATCCGGCGCGACCCAAGCTGGGGCAGAACGCGAAATACGACATCAACATCCTCGCGCACTACGGCATCACCGTGCGTGGCGTGCAGCACGATTCGATGCTCGAATCCTATGTCTGGAACGCAACGGCGACGCGTCACGACATGGACACGCTGGCAAAGAAATACCTCGGTTACGACACCGTCAAATACACCGATGTCGCCGGCAAAGGTGCCCGGCAGATCTCGTTTTCGCAGGTGGACCTGGATACGGCCTGTCGCTACGCCGCCGAAGACGCGGATGTGACGTTCCGCCTGCACGCGGCATTGTGGCCGAAGCTGCAAAGCATACCGGCGCTGCAAACGGTATACACCGACATCGAAATGCCACTGGTGCCGGTGCTCGCGGCGATGGAACGCCGCGGTGTGCTGATCGACGGCGACGCCTTGCGCGTGCAAAGCCAGCAACTGGGCAAGCGCATGCTGGAGCTGCAAACGCAGGCACAGACACTGGCCGGGCACGAGTTCAACCTGGAATCACCCAAGCAATTGCAGGCCGTGCTGTTTGACGAACTCGGTCTGCAGGCGAAACTGAAAACGCCGACTGGCCAACCGTCGACCAACGAAGAAGCCCTGGAAGCCATTGCCGACACCCACGAACTGCCGCGCGTGATCCTCGACTACCGCACGCTGGCCAAGCTGCGTTCCACCTACACCGACAAGCTTTCCAGCATCGTCAACCCGCGCACCGGCCGCGTGCACACCAGCTACCACCAGGGCTCGGTGGCTACCGGCCGGCTGTCCTCGTCGGACCCGAACCTGCAGAACATTCCGGTGCGCACCGAGGAAGGCCGGCGTATCCGCCAGGCATTCATCGCGCCGCCCGGCTGGGTGGTGATGGCGGCGGACTACTCGCAAGTCGAGCTGCGCATCATGGCGCACCTGTCGGGCGACGAAGGCCTGTTGCGCGCGTTCCACACCGGTGGCGACGTGCACCGTGCCACTGCCGCTGAAGTTTTTGGCGTGCCGCCGGAAGAGATCACCACCAACCAGCGCCGCGCCGCCAAGGCGATCAACTTCGGGCTGATGTACGGCATGAGTGCGTTCGGCCTGGCGCGTGCACTGAGCGTGGATCGCGGCGAAGCGAGCGAGTACATGACGCGCTATTTCACCCGCTACCCCAGCGTGCACGGCTTCATGGAAAGCACCCGCGAACAGGCGCACCGCGACGGCTATGTGCAAACCCTGTTCGGCCGTCGGCTGTATCTGGAAAACCTCGCCTCGCGCAATCATGCGTTGCGCCAGGGCGCGGAACGTGCCGCCGTGAATGCGCCCATGCAAGGCACTGCTGCCGACATCATCAAGCGCGCCATGATCAGCCTGGCCAGCTGGCTGGAGGGACGCGACGATGCCCACATGTTGATGCAGGTGCATGATGAACTGGTGCTTGAAGTGCGTGCCGATGCGGTCGACGACGTCCGCGCCGCCGTCATCGAGCGCATGTCCGGCGCGGCCGCATTGGCCGTGCCCCTGGTGGTTGACGTGGGTACCGGGAAAAACTGGGACGAGGCGCACTGAGCCTCGCCTTCGGGTGTCCGACGCCGACCGCGGCGGCCGCACGAGCGGCGCGCAGGACGGCACCCGACGGCGCTCTGGCAACGCCTGGCGCAGCCAAGGCCGCTACGTCAAAACGATGTGAAGATGCTGCCTGCAAAATTATTTTTGCCCGGCACGCAACTTTCCGCACTTTCCGTGTTCTGAATAACTGGATGCACGCAACGGCATCCCCCGGCAACTCCCCCAAGAGCTGCCACGGACGCGAACCTCCTCCCCTGGGCTCTCACGTCCACCCCGACCCCGAAGACTATCCTGTCTTCGGGGTCCCTTTTTTTTGCGCTTCGGCACGCCTCCACCTTCCATGCACACACACCCCCGCATAGTGGCCGTACATTCCACAAGGGGATTACTCAATGCGTGCAGGACTTCTGATTGCCGGTGCCATCCTGTTGCTGGCCGGACTCTGGGTCACCATCGGCAACGGCAGCTACAAGCAAACCGACACCGTCGCCCAGCTCGGCCCGGCCAAGATTGAAACCACGCACAACAAAGCCGTACCGCAATGGCTGGGCATCGGCGGCATCGTCATCGGCGGCCTGCTGTTGGTAGGTGGCATCGCCAGCAAGAGGAGCTGAGCACAGCTTGCCCAATCCGGGCCGCCCAACGGCGGCCGGGGTTGGCTGCCACTACAATGGGTGGCATGGATGTTTCGTACCTGCTCGATCCGCTCAATGACGCCCAGCGTGAAGCGGTTTGCGCCCCACCGGGCCACTATCTCGTCCTCGCCGGCGCCGGCTCAGGCAAGACCCGTGTGCTCACGCACCGCATCGGCTGGCTGACCCAGGCCGAACAGGTGCCGCCGTGGGCCATCCTCGCCGTCACCTTCACCAACAAGGCCGCGGGTGAAATGCGTGGGCGACTGGAGGCGCTGATTCCCGGCGGTACGCAAGGGCTGACCGTCGGCACCTTTCACGGCATTGCGCACCGGTTGCTGCGCCGCCATTGGCGCGAAGCCGGCCTGCAGGAAGATTTCCAGATCCTCGACAGCGACGATCAGTTGCGCCTGGTCAAACGCGTCATCGCCGGACTCGGGCTGGACGATGCGCGTTACCCGCATCGGCAGGCCGCCTGGCAGATCAACGGCTGGAAGGACGAAGGCAAACGCCCGGCCAACATCGAACATCGCGACCACCCGCTCACGCGGACCTACGTGCAGATCTACCAAGCCTATGAAGACGCCTGCCGGCGCGCCGGCATGGTCGACTTTGGCGAACTGCTGCTGCGCGCGCACGAGTTGTGGCTCAAGCAGCCGGCCGTGCTGGAGCACTACCAGCAACGCTGGCGGCATCTGCTGATCGACGAATTCCAAGATACCAACACGCTGCAATACGCGTGGATTCGCGTGCTCGCCGGCAGCACCGGCAGCGTGTTTGCCGTGGGCGACGACGACCAGTCGATCTACGGCTGGCGCGGCGCGAAAGTCGAGAACATGGCGCAGTTTCTGCGTGATTTCCCCGGCGCGCGCACGATCAAGCTGGAACAGAACTACCGCTCCACCTCGATCATCCTGAAGGCCGCCAACAGTGTCATCGGCCACAACGGCAGCCGCCTGGGCAAGCAGCTGTGGACCGCCGGCGAAGATGGCGAACGCATCGCGTTGTACACGGCCTACAACGAACAGGATGAAGCGCGGTTTGTCATCGAGCGGATCCACGAATTCATCGCCGAGCGCGGCAATGCGCGGGACTGCGCGATCCTGTATCGCTCCAACGCGCAATCGCGCAACTTCGAGGAACAGCTCGCCCAGCGGAGCATTGCGTACCGGGTTTATGGCGGCCAGCGCTTCTTCGACCGCGCCGAAGTGAAGGACGCACTGGCGTATCTGCGCCTCACCGCCAACCGGCACGACGACATGGCGTTCGAGCGCGCCGTGAATACGCCGCCGCGCGGCATTGGCGAACGCACTCTTGACATCCTGCGCCGTCGTGCGCGCGCCAGCGACACGTCACTGTGGGAGGCCGCAGTGGGCGAACTGGCTGCCGGCAGTGAGCTCGGCGGGCGCGGGAAGAACGCGGTGAAAGCGTTCCTGGCGCTGGTTGACGAGATGGCGGACACCTGCAACCCCCGTGCTCCCACCGCCGTCGCAGGCGAGGACTGGGATGCGGGGGCGCTGCCTGACCAGCAAGGCCCGCCCGCGTCCGATCCGCTTTCCCGGGCAAGCCTGGGGGACATGGCGGCAAGCCTCACACTGGCCGAGCAAATCGACCACGCCATCACCCACACCGGCCTGCGCGACTATTTTGAAAAGGACAGCCGGGGCCACGCCGAGACCCGCGTGGAGAACCTTGACGAGCTGATCAACGTTGCCAGCCGTTTCGTGCGCACGGCCGAGGACATCGAGCTCGGCCTGGGCGAACTGTCGGCGTTCCTCGCGCATGCCACGCTGGAGTCGGGCGAAAACCAGGCCGAAGCCACCGACGACTGCGTGCAACTGATGACGCTGCATTCGGCCAAGGGACTGGAGTTTCCCGTCGTGTTTCTGGTCGGCATGGAAGAAGGTCTGTTCCCCAGCCAGCGCTCGGTGGACGACGAGGGTCGACTCGAGGAGGAGCGCCGCCTGGCTTACGTCGGCATTACCCGCGCCCGCGAGAAGTTGTTTGTCAGTCATGCCGAATCGCGGCGCATGCACGGTACCGAAATGCTGGCGCGACCTTCCCGCTTTCTTGGCGAAATGCCGGCCGAGCTGATCGACGAAGTGCGCCCGCGCGTGCACGTCGTGCGCCCGCTGTACGCCGGCGCCACGCATTACCTCGCCAACGAGTCAGCGCAGGAAGACCTGCCGGTAAAACTTGGCCAGCGCGTGAGCCACCCGAGTTTCGGCGAAGGCGTGGTCATCAGCGCCGAGGGCAGTGGTGCGCACACCCGCCTGCAGGTGAACTTTGAAGCCGCCGGAAGCAAATGGCTGGTCGCGGCGTACGCCCATCTGACGGCGCTGCAAGCCGACTGACGCAACACCCGCGGCCCGCGGCGACCTCGGCGCCGCCGGGGTACGGCCCCGCATTCGGGTTACCAGCACCACGCCGGCCTTGCTCCAGTGCGGGCCAAAGCCACGGGCATTGACACGCCAGCCCAAAGCACACAAACATCAACCACCTGGTGTCCGCGCGGGGTGACGTCGTCACTGCACGCATGCGACACTGCGACCACGCTCCGACCACGCCATGGGGATTGGGTATGGCTATGCGCACCACGACCGTCGGCAAATCGTTCCGGATTTTCAGTCATGTCGTCCTGCTGGCCATGGCGGCTGCCATCGTCTATGCGGCGTACATCACGTTCAAATATTGGTCATACATCGCCGTCTGAGCCGGAGAGCCTCATGAACAAGCGACAGACCCGGCTGTTTGCCATCGGCGGGACGTTGTTTGCGGGATTGTTGTTTCTCGGCATGACGATCGACAGTCATCGTCAATTCCCCGCCCTGACCCACAGCGACCAGATCACCCCGGAAGTCACTCTCGGCAACGAGGTCTGGCACAAGAACAACTGCATCAACTGCCACACCTTGTTTGGCGAAGGCGCGTACTACGCACCGGACCTGACCAAGATCACCGAGCTGCGTGGCGCAGCCTACCTGCGTGCCTACATGCACGACCCGGCAAAGTTCTACGACGAGCAAAAGGTGCGCCGGCTGATGCCGAAGCAGAACCTGAGCGATGCCGACATCACCGGCCTGATCGCGTTCCTCGACTGGGTCAGCAAGGTCGACAACCAGGGCTGGCCACCACGACCCTTGCTGGTCAGTGGGTCGTCACTTCCGGGCATGGCTTCCGCTTCGCAGGCAGCTCCTGCCGCCAACGCGCTACCTGCCACACCAGCAGACAGCCCGGTCGCGCTGGGTGAGGCTGTGTTCCACGCCGCCGCGCCGCCTTGTTCCGCCTGCCATTCGACAGCCCCGGGCGTGAACATGGCCGGGCCGACGTTGGCCGGGATCACCGGGCTGGCGGAAAAAGCACTGGCTTCAGGTACGTACAAGGGCGAAGCCAAGGACGCCCCCGGCTTCATCCGCGAGTCGATCCTGCATCCCAGCGCCTACCTGGAACCCGGTGACATGTACTCGGCCGGTGGCACCTCGTTCATGCCGGACACCTATGCGAATTCGCTGACGCCCGCGCAGGTCGACCAGCTCGTCGCCTACCTGTCCAGCTTGAAGTAAGTCACACGCCGTCCGCTGTCGCGGCCCGACAGCGGACGGCGTCCAGGTGACAAGTTCCGCAAACCGATTCGACGGAGAGGCACCATGCGCTACAAATCCCAGTCAGTGGCCTATTGGTACTTTGCCGTCGCCATGGTGCTGTTCGGCCTGCAACTGGTGTTCGGCCTGCTCTCGGCGGCCAAGTATCTCGGCCCCGACCCGCTGCTGTACATCCTGCCGTTTGACGTCACCAAGACCATCCACACCAACCTGCTGATCGTGTGGGTGCTGACCGGTTTCATGGGCGCCACCTACTGGATGGTGCCGGACGAATCGCGTACCGAGTTGTACAGCGTCAAGCTGGCGCTCTGGCAGCTGGTGCTGTGGTCGGTGATGGGCCTGGCCACGATTTTCGGCTACCTGTTCCGCTACGGCACCGGCAACAAGCTGCTGGAACAACCGCTGCCGTCCAAGATCGTCATCGTCATCGTGATGCTGATGTTCCTCTACAACATCTTCATGACGATCAAGCGCTCTGGTCGCTTCACCACGACCGAAGGCGTGTTGCTGGGCGGCCTCGGCCTGGCCGCGGTGCTGTATCTGCCGGCGTTGCTGCATTACCAGAATTACGTCATCTCGATCTTCTATCGCTGGTGGACGATTCACCTGTGGGTCGAGGGCGTGTGGGAGATGATCCAGGGCGGCTTCCTCGCCTACCTGCTGATCCGCCTGTCCGGCGCTGATCGCGAGGTGATGGAGAAGTGGTTGTACGTGATCGTCGGGCTGGTGTTCATTGCCGGCATCATCGGCACTGCGCATCACTATTACTGGGTCGGCGTACCACATTACTGGCTGCCGATCGGCGGCATCTTCAGTGCGCTGGAGCCAGTCGCACTGGTCGGCATGGCCGTGTATGCGTACTACGCCATTCGCCGCTCCGGCTTGCAGCACCCGAACGTGCTGGCGTTGCACTGGACCGTGGGCAGCGCGGTGTTCACGCTGTTCGGCGCGGGCCTGCTGGGGCTGGCGCATACGTTCCCCAGCGTCAACAAGTGGACGCACGGCACGATGATTACCGCCATGCACGGGCATGCCGCGTTTTACGGTGCGTACGCGATGATCGTGCTGGCGATGATTGTCTACGCGCTGCCGTCGCTGACCTCCAACCGTCGCGAATCGGGCGCACCGATTGGTTACTGGGCGTTCTGGATGCAACTGGGCGGCATGTTCGGCATGACACTGTCCTTCGGTACCGCTGGCATCGCCCAAGTATACCTGGAGCGCATCCTGGGCCTGGGCTACCTCGACACGCAGATCAAGATCCAGATCCACTTCGTGATGCTGATTGCGACCGCCACCGTGTTCACCCTCGGCGTGATCCTGTTCATCTACGACTTCTTCCGCTATCCGCCAAACTTCGTCGTCAACGATGGAGTTGGACGCAAGCTCGACACCGCCGCATCCGATGCCTGAGCCGACGGCCGCCGCCACGGACAGCGCAGCAGGGATCGCGGCGGCGCCGTTCTACCTGCCATCCGGCAATGAGGTCGCGGTATTCGAACAGTGCCATGCGCACCAGCTTGCGGTGCTGCTGAAGGGGCCGACCGGCTGCGGCAAGACGCGCTTCATCGAGTACATGGCGTGGCGGCTTGGGCGACCACTGATCACGATTTCCTGTCACGACGATCTCAGTGCCAGCGATCTGGTCGGACGTTTCCTGATCCGGCACGACGGTACGGCATGGCAGGACGGGCCACTGACCCGTGCCGTGCGCGACGGCGCGATCTGCTATCTGGATGAAGTGGTCGAAGCGCGGCAGGACACCGTCGTCGTGCTGCATCCGCTGACAGATTACCGGCGCATCCTGCCGATCGACAAGACCGGCGAAACCCTCGAAGCCGCGCCCGGCTTTCAACTGGTGGTGTCGTACAACCCCGGTTACCAGCGCATGCTGAAGGACCTGAAGCCAAGTACGCGGCAGCGGTTTGTCGCGCTGGACTTCAACTTCCCGCCATTGGCCACCGAAGTGGCCATCGTCGAGCGCGAAGGAGCGGCCAACTACGCCACGGCGCATGCGCTGGTGACGCTGGGCCAGCGCCTGCGTGGCCTGCAGGATCGCGGTCTGGCCGAAGTGCCCAGCACACGCCTGTTGATCGCTGCGGCACGCTTGATCGCCAGCGGCATTCCCGTGCGCGAGGCCTGCTACGCGGCCATTGTCTCGCCGCTGTCCGATGAAGCCACGCTGGTCGGTGCCATGCACGATCTGGTCGACGCCAAGTTCGTCTGATGGCGCGCAGCCGCTTGCGGCAGCGCGCCGGAGCCCGCCATGGCCGAAGCTGAAGATGTCATCCTCGATGCGGCGCGCCATGCGAGCATTTATGCGCGTGCACTCTGGCGGCGCTATCGCCCGCCCGTACCGCATGCGCCGCCATTGGCGCTGGCCGACGTGGCGCCACGGCTCGACTTGCTGATTGCCGCGCTGTACGACCGCAGCTTCGCACTGCGCATCGCACAACCCCCAGCGCCGCCCACCCTCCTCGCGCGGCTGGCGCAGCGCCGCCACGGCCCGGTGCACCGCGCCGCGCTGCCGGCTACCGATGGCGTGTCGATCTGGTTGCCAGCCAACCTCGGCCATTTAGCCGCCGACACCGCTGTGCGGCATTACCGCGCGCTCGCACTGCAGCAGGCCACCCGCGCCGTGCGTGGCACGGCTGCCCACGCACCGGACGCGCGCGACCCGCTGCTGCGCGCGCTGTACTTGCTGTGCGAAGCGGCCGCGGCGGACTGCGAGCTGGCGCGTACCCTGCCCGGGATGGCGGCGACCCTGGCCGCCCTGCGCGCGGCGGCGTTGCACGCACGGCCAGCACTGTCCACGTTCCCAACCCCGCTGCAGCCACTGGAAACCCTGCTGCGTGGCGTGCTCGCTGCACCGTTCGCCAGCGGCCAGGAAATCGGCGGCCTTGGGCCGCTGTGCGCCACACCCGCCGCATCCCGGCGGCGCGCACAGCAGCTTGCCGCGCACTTGCGCGCCACCTCGGCCCGGCACGACTTCGGTCCACACCCCTTGCTGCAAGACTGGTGGACCGGTGACTTGCGCGCCCCACCGCGACCCGCTGCCGGCACGCCGAACAGCGGCAATGCCGACCCGTTTGACGCGCAGCAAACCGTTGCACGCAGCGCACGCCTCGCCCGTCGGCCAGACGTGCGCGAAGCCGCCGATGAGGAAGACGACGAGCGCCCCGGCGCCTGGATGGTGCAGACTGCGCAACCGCACGAGCAGGCGGAAGATCCCGGCGGCCTGCAACGCCCCACCGATCGTGACGACGCCACCGCCGCGGACGAATACGCCGACGCGTTATCCGAGCTGCCGGAAGCGCGCCTGCTGACGCGGCCGGGCCACCCCAAGGAAGTGTTGCTGTCCGACGATCCACCCGATTCTGCCGCGCACGCCGAAGCCCCGACGCAAGCCAGCACCGGGCGGGCACTGAGCTATCCGGAATGGGACTACCGCATCCGCGCGTATCACGCGCCCGGCGCCATGGTGCATGTGCTGCCGGCGGCAGGCGGCCCGCCGGCATGGGTCGAGCACACGCTCGCTGCGCACCGCGGCATGCTGCACGAAATCCGCCGCCGCTTTGAAATGCTGCGCGCGCGGCGTTTGCGGGTGCACCGCCAACTGGATGGCGACGAGCTCGATCTGGCCGCGTACATCGAGGGCCGCGCCGATTACCGCGCCGGCCTGCCGTTGCCGCAACGCGTGTATCAAAGCCAGCGCCGGGTGCAGCGCGACATGGCGATCATGCTGCTGATCGATGTCAGCGGTTCGACCGACGGCTGGATTGTCGGCAACCGGCGCATCATCGACGTCGAACGCGAAGCGCTGCTGCTGGTATGCATTGCGCTGGAAGGCCTGGGCCAGCCGTACGCCGTGCAGGCATTTTCCGGGGAGACCGCGCACGGCGTGATCGTGCGCGAGGTCAAGCGTTTCGACGAGCCCTACAGTGCCCTCGTCGCCTTGCGCATCGCCGGACTGGAGCCGGAGCATTACACGCGCGCCGGCGCGGCCGTGCGTCACGCCAGCAACCGCTTGATGCAACAGGCCGCGCAGCATCGGCTGCTGCTGTTGCTGTCCGATGGCAAGCCCAACGACATGGACCAATACGAAGGCCGCTATGGCGTCGAAGACCTGCGCCAGGCGGTCACCGAAGCGAAGCTGCAGGGCATCTCGCCGTTTTGCCTGACCATCGATCGCCAGGCCGCGAACTATCTGCCGTTCGTGTTTGGTGCCAGCCAGTACGCGCTGTTGCCCAAACCCGAGCTGCTGCCCACCGTGCTGCTCGACTGGTTGCGTCGCCTGGTCGGCCACTGAATCGATGCGGTCGCGCTGCACGCGGTGTATGGTCGAGTTGCACACCCGGCCGGTGCCGCGACACGCGGCAGCAGGGGACGCCGCCTGTGCCTGCGTTGCACCTTCCTATCACTCGTGGAGAGATCATGAACATCAGTATTCAAGCGATGTTGCTCATCTGCATCACGTTGTTCGCGATTGCCGCAGCCGGCGGGCTGGTCATGGCTGGCGTGCGCGCGTTCACCCAACGCAATCCGCCGGCGTGGCTGGCGCTGCTGCATGGGCTGCTGGCAGGGGCCGGCCTGACGCTGTTGTTGTTGGTCTACTTCGTCAGTGGCCTGCCCGCATTCGCGGCGTGGGCGCTGCTGCTGTTCATCATTGCCGCCGTTGGCGGTGTGGTGATGAATCTCGGCTACCAGTGGCAGCAAAAGCCGCTGCCGCTGGGCTTGATGTATGGCCACGCGTTGATTGCGGTCATCGGCTTTGTCTTGCTGATCTGGGCGACGTTCGTCGGCTGACCTGCGCCACGGCATGACACCGCGGCCCGGTTACTCCGGCAGCCGCGGCACGCCGTGCTGGTCGCGTTCCTCGACCGCGGTGGGATGCGTATCGGGATACAACGGGTGCGGGTTGGCGGCGGTCGGCGCCGCCACGACCTCGCCCCGGCTCAACGCGAACGCGCTGTGATAGCTGCGCTGTGCCCGCGCCGCATCGCCGTCGCCGGCCCACGCATCGCCAAGCACCTCCCACGCTGCCGCGCTGGGGGCCAATGCCAGCGAGCGCTCCAGATATTGCCGCGCCTTGCCCCACAGCTTGAGGCGCACGCACATGCGGCCCAATGCCAGCAGCAAGACGGCGTCATTGGCGTGTGCGTCAAGCCAGCCCTCGGCGCGATGCAGGCGCGCCTCGACATCCTCGCCAACCAGCGCACCATAGGTGCCGATCAATAGCGGCGACCATTCCCGGCGCAATGCCGATTCCAGTTCATCCATGGCCGCCAGCGTCAGGCCGAAGCTGGCCGCGCGGCGCGCATATGCATCCACCACCGCAGCTATCCGACGCTGCGCCTTCGGCAGCTGCGGCCACAGTGCGTCCAGGGCAGCGCCGTCGGCGGTGGCCTGGATCAACGCCACCAGCACTTGCGTTTCCAGCAACGCGTAACCGCGTGTGCCGAGCGCGCCACTCTTCTGCAACGGAGCCAGTGCGCTGCGCGCGCGTACGGGGTCGCCCACAGCGAGCGCGGCAAGTGCCAGCTCGCGCCAACCGCTCGGAGTAAGGCCGCCCTTGTCCGCTTCGGGCGTGAGCAGGGCCAGGGCTTCGGCTGGCTTGCCGTCGCGACGCAGCACGCGGGCGCGCAACGCGCGTGCGGCCAGCGGCGCGGACTGCGCGGCCTGATTCAAGGCTTCCAGTGCACGCGTGGATTCGCCGCGACGCAACGCCGCTTCGGCACTGGACAGCAACGCCGGCCCGCGCAGGCGGTCCAACTGTGCGGCGCGATTGAGATCGCGTTCGGCATCACCATGCCGGCCTTCCACCAGCGCGACCAGGCCAGCGCTCAGGCGCTGCTGACTCACCCGGCGATGGCGCCGCGAAAATGCCCCGAACGGCCAACGCAGCAGATGCCACAACGTCGTCAACAGTGCCCAAGCCAACATCAGGATGACGATGGCGGCAACCAGCGTGGTCTCCACGCGCCAGCCGCGCACACGCAGCAACACATAACCGGGATCATCCGCCACCCAATGCCAGCCAAATGCCGCCGCCGTGGCGACCAGCACCAGCAACAGCAACCAGCGCCACAACTTCATGGCGTCTCGCCTGCGGGTGCCGACGGTTCGGGGGCCGCCGCCGAACCGGCCGGCGCTGGCGTCAGTGCATGCACCGCGCGCAAGTTGCGCAGCTCGGTCAGTGCCGCGCCCAAGGTCACTGGCGCTGCGGTCGGCAGCGCCGCACGCAACTGCTGCAGCGTGGCGCGCGCCTGCTGCACCTCCGCCGCGTCGGGGTCGAACTGGGCGGACAGGCTGGCCTCCACGCGTTGCAATGCAGCCGCATACGCAGCACGGTCATGGGCCAGCAGCGCGACCTGCGCCTGGGCCAGATCCAGCGCGGTCAGCTCGCGCGCAAACCGGGCATCGGCCACCGCCAGTGGTGCGCCGTTGTCCCGCTGCACGGTGATCACCCCGGCCAGCGCCCGGCTTATGTGCGACCACGCGCTGGTGGCCGTCGTCGCCGTCGGACGATCCAGCGACTGCAACGGCAACGTGGCCAAGCTGCCACGCAGTTCCTGCAACCGCTGCAGCGCGACGTCCTGGGCGGGAGGCCGGCTTTTCGCCAGCGCGTCACGCTCGGCGCTGATGCTCTGGCGTACCGCGCTGAACGCGCTGTCGTTCACCGCCGCCAGGGTCTGATCCGCCAGTGCATATGCTGCCTGTGCACCTTGGGCATCGTTGAACAGACGGTAGCGCTCCGCGGCCATCCGCAGCAGCGATTCGGTTTCGTCCAGCAGCAGCGGATCACGGCCGGACAGGGTCTTTTCCGCCAGCTTGGCTACGGCATCTTCCAGGCGCCGTGTACGTTCACCCTGGCCAAGCAGCTCTTCGCGCAACGCCCGATTGACCTGCGCGGCATCGCCAAGCCGCTGATCCAGGCTGGCGCGTTCGCCACTGACCGCGGCCAGCGCGGATTCCAGCGCAGCAACGCGTTGCTGCACGCTGCTCAGGCTGGCGCTGTCGGCGGTCGCATGCTGCGTCTGTTGCCACTGCCGCCAGCCGACATAGCCAGCGGCCAGTACCGCGATCAACGCCAACAGCAAGGCCAGTGCGAGTGTGCCGCCACCACCCCGTGAGGTCGGCTCACGCAGGACGCGAGCAGGTGCCGCTGCCGCCGACGGCGGATGCGGGCGAGCGCCCTCGGGCGCCGGGGTCGGAGTGTCTGCAGTGCTCATGCGCGCATGCTAGCAGCCACGCCAACGCGTCCGCAGCAAGGGCGCGTGAAAACCGCCACGCGTCGATGCCGTGTGGACACCCTCAAACCGTGCGCAGCGCGGCGTCCAGCAAATCGGTCGACAGTGCCGACGCCGCCATCGCTACGCGCGCAAATCCCGCGGCGCGCGCCGCCACTGCCAAGCGCTCGCTGCTGACCACGGCGGTTGCCGCCAGCCAGCGTGTCCGCGCCGGCGGTGGCAACTGTCCACACAAGTTGTGCAACGCCTCGACGCTGGACAACAGCACACACGCGGATGGCGGCAGGTCCAGCAAGGCCGCGACGTGGCGCCGATCCAGTCGCGCCGGTACCCGTCGATACACATGCACCTCGCGCAAGTGCGCACCACGGGCCGTCAACTCCCGACCCAGCACCCCACGGCCACCAGGTGCCCCGATCAACGCCACGCGCCGGTCGCGCACCGACTCCAACGCGGGATGACCGAGCAGGCCTTCGCTGTCCTGCCGCCGTGGTACCAACGGCGCACCGACGCCATGCCGACGCAGCGCGCGCGCCGTACCCTGGCCGACCGCCAGCACAGCGGCGGAAGTGCACAGCGGCGCCAGTCGCGCGGCAAAGCGCACTGCGGTCGGGCTGGTAAATACCAACAGTTCGTCACCCAGCGCGGCCAGCAGCGCCGCCCGCGCCACACCGGCATCTGGTGCCCCGCGCAGCGCCATCCCCGGCAGCAACACCGGTACGCCGCCCGCGGCACGCACCGGTCGCACCAACGACGCGGCACTGCCGACCGGGCGCGTGATCACCACGCGGCGACCATCCAGACTGGAGCCTGACCCCACCGATTGTCGCTGCACGCGCGTACCTCCCGCAGTGGCCACTCTGGTTCCAGTGTAGCGGCCGACCTACACTACGCGGTCCCGCCGCCCGGAGTCGCCGTCGCTTTGAACACCGTGTCCAACTCGCCACCCTTCGTCGACCGTCCCTGCGTCCCGGCTGACCGCATCGCCGCGGCACGTACGTTGACCCAATTCATGCGCGAGGAAATTCCGCTGGCGCGCGCCATGGATGTGCAGCTCGGTGAGTGCACTGCCGACATGCTCAGCCTGCGCGCCCCGCTGGCACCGAACCTCAACGACAAGGGTTGCGCATTCGGCGGCAGTCTGGTCAGTTTGATGACGCTCAGCGGCTGGGCCCTGGTGGAGCTGGCGTTGCGCGCACGCGGGGAAACGTGCGATCTGTACGTAGGCGAATCGACCGTGCGCTACCTCGCACCGTTGTGGCAGGATTTTCGCAGCGAGGCGCGACTGGCCATCGGCAGCGACTGGGCCACATTCTTCGCCACGCTCGCCGCACGCGGCAAGGCACGCATCGAGGTCGCGTGCCTGGTGCCCGGCGACAACGGCGCCAGCGCGGCGACCTTGAGCGCGCGCTTCGTCGCCAAGCGCCGGCAGTGAGGCCATCACGGCTGGCTTGAGGCAGAATGCATGCAGTCATCACCGCGGGGGATCATCATGCGTCGCACTCTGGGCCTGCTTGTCATGCTGCTCGCCGTGGTTCTCGCCGGTTGCGCCGCGCACACGCGCAGCGAGTCGCTGACCAACACCCTGAAGGCCTATGCCAGCACGGTGCGTTGGGGGGACTTTGCCAGCGCCATGCAATTCGTCGACCCGGCAGCGCGCACCACACATCCGGTGAGTGCGCTGGACATGGCGCGTTATCGGCAAGTGCGCGTCACCGAATACAACGACGATGTCGGGCCAGTCCCGGTCAGCGACACGGAAGTGCGCCAGACGGTGCGCATCAGCCTGGTCAACGTCAACACCCAGGCCGAGCGCACCATCACCGACCAACAAACCTGGCATTACGATGCGGCAACCAGCCACTGGTGGCTGACCAGCGGCTTGCCGGACATCACCCGCGACTGAACCACCGCTCGTGCCCGGCGTGCCGTGCGCTTGCGATACGCCCCGCAGCTTGGTACGGCGAACGCCAAACTGCCGCAACCGCACGCCACAGCGCGGCGTCCGTATAATCTCCGATTCACCCGAGCCGGCGCGGTCACCGCGTCCGTGGAATGACGATGAACGATTTTCTGCACAAGTTGCCCGAATTCGTGGGCAACCACCTGGCCCTCTCCGCACTGTTCGTGATCCTGCTGGTGGCGCTGCTGGTCATGCAGCTGACCAGCTTGTTCAGCAAGACCCGCGAGCTGACCCCGGCCGGCCTGACCGGACTGATCAATCGCGAGAGTCCGCTGCTGATCGACCTGTCCGCGCTTGCCGATTTTGAAAAGATGCACGTGCCCGGCGCCCGCCACGTGGCGATGAGCCAATTCGACCCGGAGAGCAAGGACCTGCTCAAGGTCAAGGAACTGCCGGTGGTGGTGATCGACCGTGATGGGCGCGGCAACTCGCCGAAGGCGGCGGCGCGACTCACCAAGGCCGGCTTCACCAAGGTGCACACGCTGGCTGGTGGCACGCTGGCCTGGCGTGAGGCCCAGCTGCCCGTGGCCAAGGGCAAGAAATAGTCGGTGTTACGCCGGGTGTCCGCTCATGCAGCACTGAACCCGGCCCGGGCGGCAATGATTTGCGCCAGCACATCAGGCGCGTAATCGAACGAATCGAAATACAGCCGCGATTCCCGTGCACCGGCGTCGACAAACCACTGGCGCCCGGCGTCCACCATTTCCGGCGGACCGCTCATGTACACATCGAATCCGGACAGCTCGGGCAAGTCTGCCAGCACCGCCTCGTGCACCAGGCCACAACGCAGCCCGGCCGCCTGATCCGGGTCCGAGACCACGGCGCAAAAACTCAAGTTGGGCACATCGTGCGCCCAACGTTCGGCCAGCGCCCGCAGATACAAGTCGGCCGCGCTGCGCGCGCCCCAATACAAATGCATCGGGCGCCGCGTACCCAGCGCGATGAAGTGTTCGACGATCGCCTTGATCGGCGCGAAGCCGGTACCGCCCGCCATGAACAGCATCGGCCGCTCCGAATCCTCACGCGGCACAAATGTGCCCAACGGGCCGTCGATGCGCAGCGTGTCGCCAACCTGCAGCGTGTCGTTCACGTATGAGGTGAAGCCACCCCCGGCAACATGCCGCACGTGCAATTCGATCGCGCCATCGGGCTGCGGCCCGTTGGCAATGGAAAACGGTCGGCGCCGCCCATCGTCCAGCAACACATCGAGGTATTGTCCCGGCAAGCGCCGCAGACGCCGCTCACCCGGTCCGGGCAACAGGCGCAGGCCGATCACGTCCGGCGCCAGACGCCACTTCTCCGCCACCAGCACATCGAGTTGGCGGCGTGCCATCTCCGCCACCGACGGTACCTCGCGCGCCTTCAGCAGCAGATCGCTGGCCGGTACCGCCTGGCACAGCAACACCGCATGGTGCGCAATGGCGCTCGCGTCCAGGCCCACCGGCGGGTTGCGCGGATACGCGCATTCGCCCTCCAGCAGCGTGGCCTTGCAACTGCCGCAGACTCCGGCCCGGCAGGAATACGGCAAGGCCACGCCGGCGCGCTGCGCCGCCTCCAACACGGTCTCGCCGGCGGCCACGGGAAACTGGCGGCCGGACAGCTTGAGGGTCACGGTAAACGTCAAGAGAATTCGATCCGAGCGTGCCTGGAGATTGGGGTGGTCCGCCGTACATTCCGTGGCGCGCCGCCATGGCCACCACAACTGACGCATTGTCGTTGTGATCGCCGCCGCCGACAATGCACGTTCATTCTGCAGGAATCGACCATGAGCATCTGGCACCAGGCACCCGACCTTGCGCATATCAACGACTGGACCGCCAACACCATGATGGAGACGCTCGACATCCGCATCACCGCGTTTGGCGACGACTGGCTGGCCGGTACCATGCCCGTGGACCACCGCACCCATCAACCGTACGGGTTGTTGCACGGCGGGGCATCCGTGGCGCTGGCCGAAACCCTGGGCAGCACGGCCGCCATGCTCACGCTGGATCCGGACAAGGAAATGACCGTCGGCCTGGACATCAACGCGAACCACATTCGCGGCGTACGCAGCGGCGTGGTCACCGGTACCGCCCGCCCACTGCACATCGGCCGCAGTACGCAGGTGTGGGAAATCCGCATTGCAGACGACGCCGGGGCGCTGGTATGCATCTCGCGCCTGACCATGGCCGTCATCGCCGCCCGCAACGCCGCACCGCGTTGAACGAGCTGGCGCCGTACGCCGGACTCACGCCGGACGTGGTGCTCCACGCGATCAGTGCCTGCGGCCTGTGGCCGGATGGCCGGCTGCTTGCACTCAACAGTTACGAGAACCGCGTGTGGCAGGTGGGCATCGAAGACGGCGAACCGGTCATTGCCAAGTTCTACCGCCCGGGGCGCTGGAGCGACGCGGCCATCACCGAGGAACACACGTTCACCCGGGAGCTGGCTGACACCGAGTTGCCCGTGGTCGCGCCGCTCGCGTTCGCCGGAAACACGCTGCTGTACCACGCCGGCTTCCGTTATGCATTGACCCCACGTCGCGGTGGACGCGCGCCGGAACTGGAAGCCGCCGACCAGTTGCAGTGGCTCGGGCGCCTGATCGCCCGCATGCACGGGGTCGGTGCGCGTGTGCCGTTCGTGCATCGCGGCACGCTCGACCAGACCACGCTGGTGCAGCAACCGCTGCGTGCCGTGCTCGCCTCCCGCTTGCTGCCGGCGACGCTGCACGAGCATTACCGCGTCGCCGCCGCGCGCGTGGCTGCCGCCATTGCCGGACGGCTGGCTGCGGTTGGCCCGATCGCCCACCTTCGCCTGCATGGGGACTGTCATCCGGGCAACGTGCTGTGGACCGACGCCGGTCCGCACTTTGTCGATCTCGACGATGCCCGCATGGGGCCGGCCGTGCAGGATCTGTGGATGCTTGCCCACGACGAACGCGCGCTGCGCGCCATCCTTGATGGCTACCGGCAATTCCGCGATTTCAATCCCGTCGAACTGGCGTTGATTCCTGCGCTGCGCGCGATGCGCCAAGTTCATTACGCCGGCTGGATTGCGGCACGCTGGGACGACCCGGCGTTTCCCGCCGCGTTTCCGTTTGCCGCCGAGTCACGCTGGTGGGAGCAATACATCACCGACCTGCATGAGCTGGCCGAAGGGCTGGAATGATCCGCCGACACTTCACCGGATCGACTCGTCCGCACCCGCCCCTTGCGGTAGCGCTTCCACGCGCGAGCAGCTGCGCCGCGCGTTCCTGCTCGGCCCTCCAGCTTGAACGCCACAAGCATCGGGGCTGAAGCCGCTTCCCACCTACGTTCCCCTCACGGAGTCACTGCATGCGCACCATCCTGTTCCGCTTGATCGGCATCCTCGAAGTGGCCGGCGGCTTGTACGGCATTGCCGTCATGCTGCGGCGCCTGTTGCCGTTTGGCGCGAGCCACGCCAGCCTGGTCGCAGTGATCGGCCTGGCCGTATTCATTTTCGTCCTGCTTGCCGGGGTGGAACTGCTGGGTGGCAGCGAGCGCGGGGTGCGCCTGTCGCGCTGGGCCCAACTGCTGCAACTGCCATTGATCGCACTACCCGTCTTCAGTTATGGCCTGCACAGCGGCGCGTTCGTCAACGTCTTTGCCACCTTGCAAGCCACACCACGACTGGCGCTGGACTGGAACTTCGGCAGTCAGGGCTTCGTGCTGGCCGCCGCCGGACCGGCGGTATCGCGGCTGGGTATCAATCTGCTGGCGTTGTTGTCATGGTTGGCCCTGCGGTTTCGCTGACTCGGCCCTGACCGTCGTCTTGACTGGACAATCCTTCATGGACCCAGCGATCCAGATCCTGCTCTGAAACGTTTCCATCGCGACCAGCGATCTTCCCGCCTTCGCGAAGATCCAGCAGACGGCCGTCGGCACTCACCAGCGCCAACGTCGGAAATACCTTGACGCCAAGTGCATCGAATACCTTTTGGCCGGCATACGCGACTGGCCATGCCAAATCGTGCTGCCGGGCGTAGGCACCAGCGGCGCGAGCATCATCGCTGGTCAGCGCCAACACCCTTACGTCCGGATGGCTCCGCGCAAATGCGTTCAGCGCGGGGTTGTCGACAAAACAGGTGATGCACTTCGCAAAGAAGAACTGCATCACGGTTGGCTGGCCGCGCAAAGAGGCGGGGCTGATGCTGCCGCCATTGACCGTGGCCAGCGTAAAGTCGGGAAAGCTCTGCCCACGCCTGACCTTGTACTTTCCGCGCCACGAATTGTTGAATGCCACGGCAGCCTCCGTGTTCAACTTCGCATCGTGCGGAGTCAGCATGAAGGCGGTGGCCGCGTGGGCCTCGTCACGCTCGTAGGTGAACCTGCCACCGTGCCGAATCGCATCAAGGAATGTTTGCTTGCTGATCGGCACACCCTTGCTGTCGCGGTATGTGATCGCCTTCGACGCACCCGCCGCCAAGATGTCCACCGGGGAGTTTCCCGACAGTCTCGCGGCCTCCACCTGCACATCCTGCGTCGCCATCGCGGCAGTACTCATCGCCGACAGCGCCAAAACCAGCCATGGCATCTGCATGCTTGTACACCTCCCTGGCAGCATTCTGAAGCGCGGATTGAAAGGCTATCATGCCGTTATGCCCGACACTCAGACCATGCTCCCCGTCATCCGCCTGAAATCCGACCGCCAGCCCGGCCATCCGTGGGTGTGGTCCGCGCAGGTGGTCAAGCCGGAGCAGAAACTGCCCCCGGGCAGCGTGGTCACCGTGCACGATGCGCAAGGGCGCCATGTCGGCCACGCGTTCTGGAACGGTCATGCGCGCATTGCGCTGCGGCTGCTCGATCACGACGCGGACGCCACGCTGGATGCCGACTGGATTGCCGCCCGCATTGCGCGCGCCGTGCAACTACGCCGGGACTGGTTGCAGCTGGACGACGTCAGCGACGCGTGGCGCGTGGTGCACAGCGAAGGCGACGGGCTGTCCGGGCTGATCATCGATCGCTATGCGAACACGCTGGTCATCGAATACTTTGCGGCCGGCATGTGGCGCTTCCGTGAGGCCATCCACGCCGCACTGCTCACGCATTTTCCCGGTGCCCAGTTGTACTGGTTTGCCGAAACGCACGTGCAGAAACAGGAGTCGTTCGATTGCCGCAGCCCTGACGTGCCGGCAGCGACGGAGGTGCACGAGCACGGCCTGCGCTTTGTCGCAGCACCTGGCAGTGGGCACAAAACCGGCTTTTTTGCCGATCAACGGGACAACCGCAAGCGCTTTGCCGAACTCAGCCGTGGCCGGCGCGTGCTCGATCTGTGCTGCAACGCCGGCGGCTTCGCCGTGCACGCGATGGCCGCCGGGGCGCGCGAAGCGACGGGCGTGGACTTGGACGCCGGCATGCTGGAGATCGCCCGCCGCAACGCCGCGGCAAACGGCGTGGCGGTGACGTTCGCGCAGGCAGACATCTTCGACTGGGTGCGCGCCGCAGTGGCCCGCGGCGAGCGCTACGACGCGGTCGTGCTCGATCCGGCCAAGCTCACGCGTGATCGCAGCAAGGTAATGGACGCACTGAAGAAATACTTTGCGATGAACCGCATGGCGCTGGACATCATTGCCCCCGGCGGCCTGTTCCTGACGTGTTCGTGTACCGGCCTCGTCGGCGAAGCGGAGTTCCTGGAAATGCTGCGCCGGGTGGGGTTGAACGCGGGCCGCGACATCCAGGTGCTGGAAACCGGCGGCGCTGGCGCCGACCATCCATTTCGTACCGACGTACCCGAAGGGCGCTATCTCAAGGCGGTGTTCTGCCGAGTGGAATAAATCAACCCCCTCGCCTGAAGGCCCGCGCGAGTTGTAGGGCGGGCACTGCCCGCCGCCCCATCCGTCGCCACGAGAGTCAGCGCCGGACCACCACGCCAAAATTAGCGGGCACTGCCCGCCCTGCCGCTCACCCGGCGCGCGGCAAGCGTCCACGCAACGCGGCGGCAGCGAACGGGCCGTGCTCGGCGAGCAACTTGCGCGCCGCGTCCACCTGGTCCCACACATTCCACAGCAGCACGCCGCGCACGCGCCCGGCGTCGAGGTAGTACACGACCCCTTCGCGATACGGTTCGCGCCAGTCCTCGACTACTTGCAGGCGGGTGTCGAGCAAACCCACGGCTTCGTAGCCAAGGTCAAACAGGTCGGAATAGAAAAATGGCTGGGCGGTGTATTCCGCCTCGGCCCCGGCCATGTTGCTGCCGGCGAGCCGACCCATGCTGACGGCGGCGTCCTCGTGTTCCACGCGCATGCGCCGGTCCAGCGCGCTGCTGTGGAAGCTGGCGACATCGCCGGCGGCCCAGATATCCGGATCGCTGCTGCGCAACCGGGTATCGACGACGATGCCGTCGTCCACCTGCAACCCCGCCCGTGCGGCCAGCGCGGTGTTTGGCGTCACCCCAAGTCCGGCCACCACGACGGCCACCTGCAGCGTCGCGCCGTCGGAGAGCATCAGCTCCACGCCGTTGGCCAGCGCCTTGCCATCGACCACAGTGACGCCGGTGCGCAAGGTCACGCCGTGGCCCTGGTAATAATCGTTGAGAAACGCCGCCAGCGCATCGGGGTAACGCCCGGCGCCAATGGCGGCACCGGGGAAAATCATCGTGACCTTGCAGCCGAGGTTGCACATCGACGCGGCCAGTTCGCTGCCAATGAAGCCGCCACCGACCACCGCGATATGCGCGCCCGTCACCGCATAGCGGCGCAACGTCTGGTAATCGGCCAGCGTGCGAAAGTGGATCACCCGTTCACCCGCGGCAAATGCCAGGCGGCGCGGTGTGGCGCCGGTGGCCAGCAACAGACGACGGTAGTGATGGCTGTCACCGTGGTCGTCCAGCGCGAGGTGGGCGGCGCGGTCCAGGCCGGTGACACGGCGACCCAGGAACAACCTGGCACCACTGGCGGCAGTGGCCAGATCGATATCCGCGGGCGAGGCGTCACCTTTCCACAACGCCTTGGACAACGGCGGCCGCTGATACGGCGGCGACACCTCGTCGCCGACCATGCCAATGCTGGCCGCGGCATCCGCCGCGTGGATGGCCTTCGCCGCCGCGTCGGCGGCCATGCCCGCGCCGACAATCAGATAATCATGAACATGTTCCATGCAGCTCTCCTGTTGCAGCGGGTTTGCCCACCATGCAGTGTGCCAGCCGGCACCGTCCACGCGGCAGTGTCGATGCCGCGCTCAATGGATGCGACGACCCGACGTACACTGGATGCAATTGACCCCGGAAACGTTCCATGTCGTCCATTGAAATTCTGCTGATGGTCCTGTTGATCGTGGTGGCGTTGATCCTGCTGCTGCAGGTCACGACGGCATTGCGCGGCCGCGGCGAGGCCGGCACCAGCGCGAAACTGGATGCACTGAAGGAGGACGGCGCGCGCCTGGAACGCACCCTGCGCGACGAACAGCGTGGCGGGCGTGAAGAATTGCAGCAGAGTTTCGAACGCGTTCGCGGCCACCTGCGCGAACAACTCACCGGCATGTCCCAGCAACAGGCCGAACGCATCGACGGGTTCGCACAACGGCTGGGGGTGCTGACCGAACGTACCGATGCCGGCCTGCAAGCGCTGACGCAACGCCTGGCCGACGATGCGCGCAAGAGCCGCGAAGAAGCCACACTCACGCTGAACCGCTTCGGTGACCTGTTGCAGCAGCGCCTGGGCGCGCTGACCGCGGACAACGAAAAACGCATGGGCGAAGTGCGCGCCACACTGGAAGCCAAGCTGGGCGCCATCCAGCAGGACAACGCCGCGAAGCTGGAGCAAATGCGCGCGACGGTCGATGAAAAACTGCAAACCACGCTGGAAACGCGCCTCGGACAGTCGTTCAAACTGGTTTCCGATCGACTGGAAGCCGTGCAGCGGGGGTTGGGCGAAATGCAGAGTCTCGCCATCGGCGTCGGCGACCTGAAGCGCGTGCTGAGCAACGTCAAGCGACGCGGCATCCTTGGCGAGGTGCAGCTCGGCAGCCTGCTCGAAGACCTGCTCACGCTCGAACAATACGCGGCCAATGTCGCCACCGTGCCGGGCAGCAACGAGCGTGTGGAATACGCCATCCGCATGCCGGGGCAGGATGATGGCGAAAACGTCTACCTGCCGATCGACTCGAAATTCCCGGTCGAGGACTACCAGCGCCTGCTGGAAGCGCAGGATGCCGCCGATGTCGAGGCCGCCGCGGCCGCGGGTCGTGCGCTCGAGACGCGCATGCGGGAAGAAGCCAAGCGCATCCGGGTCAAATACGTGGCACCGCCGCACACCACGGATTTCGCCGTGCTGTTCCTGCCAACCGAGGGCCTGTACGCCGAAGTGCTGCGTCGGCCCGGTTTGTTTGAAAGCCTGCAGCGCGAGCAGCGGGTCATGGTGGCCGGCCCGACCACGCTCAGCGCGTTGCTCAACAGCTTGCAAATGGGCTTCCGCACGCTGGCCATCGCCAAGCGCAGCAGCGAAGTGTGGAAGTTGCTGGGCGCGGTGAAGAGCGAGTTCGGCAAGTTTGGCCTGGTGCTGGAAAAGGCCGAGCGCCAGCTCAACACCGTCAGCAAGAGCATCGGTGAAGCCAGCAAGAAAACCCGGACCATCGAACGCAGGCTGCGCGGGGTGGAATCCCTGTCCGGCGAGTCGGCACAAGAGCTGCTCGGGACTGTGGCGCCGGCAACGGACGATCCCGAAGCGGATCCCGACGGCGAAGACTGAGTGCCCGGCGACACGATGTTCGCGGCGCGCGATCGGTGCGTGCGGATGGCCCGCCGCCGTCGCTGTCGCCACCAGGGCACGTCGCGCCAACGCTGGGGTCAACCCACGCCCGTTCCGCGGTTCCAGCACGACGCGCGGTCGGGGTGACAGCTAAACTCAACCGTCCACGGATCCGAGGCGCGTGCATGACCGACCAACGTCAACCCAGTGAAGTCACCCAGGAGCAAGCGGAGGAGGCCGTGCGCACGCTGTTGCGCTGGAGCGGTGATGATCCGACACGCGAGGGACTGCTGGACACGCCCGAACGCGTGGTCAAGGCCTACCGCGAATGGTTTGGCGGCTACGCCGTCGATCCAGGCGAATATCTCCAGCGCACCTTCGAAGAGGTGGCCGGCTACGACGAAATGGTGGTGCTGCGCGGCATCGACTTCGAAAGCCACTGCGAACACCACCTCGCGCCGATCATCGGTCGTGCGCACGTCGGCTATCTGCCAACCAATCGCGTGGTCGGCATCAGCAAACTGGCGCGCGTGGTCGAGACCTTCGCCAAGCGTCTGCAGGTGCAGGAAAAGCTCACCGCGCAAATCGCCCAGTGCATCCAGGACAACCTGCACCCGGCCGGTGTGGCGGTGGTGATCGACGCCAGCCATGAGTGCATGACCACCCGCGGCGTACACAAGCGCGGCGTATCCATGGTGACCAGCCAGATGCTCGGCGTGTTTCGCGACGACCCACGCACGCGCCTGGAGTTCCTGCAGTTCATCGGTATTGATCGCCTGCCGCGCTGACGTGCGACGCCACCCACACCGCCGCAGCACACGGCCGCATGTATGGCTGGCAGTGATCGCCTGTACGCTGCTGGGGGAAATGTTGCCGTGCATCGCGCAAGGCATCCCGAACACGCGTGCCGACTACCTGCGCATGCTCGACACCAGCGGTGACGGCCGCATCAGCAGCGCCGAATATGTGCAATACATGAGCGCAGGCTTCCGCGCCATGGATCGCAACGGCGATGGCTTGCTGGATTTGGCGGAACTGCCCGGGGGCCAGGGCCGCGCCATCGCCGTCGGAGAGTTTGAGAACAACCTGCGCCAACAGTTTCGCCGACTTGACCGTAACCGCGATGGCTATCTCAACGCGCGCGAGCTGACCGCACCCCCCGGCTGAAAGGTGTGCCAAGGCAAGTCCTCTACGTCACCCAGCCCCACCTACAGCGGCGCTGTCATCGGGCGACCAGGCACACCAGGCAGACAACGCTCCGTTGGCGCGGGAGGGAAGCCACTCGTACCGCTCGGGTTGAGCGGGCACCACAACGCTGCCAAGGCACACCAGCGAACGCCGGCGCCGCTACCGGCCACGCGCAATGACCGTCTCGCGCGGGCACGGGTCACTGGACCAATTGATCGTCGCCGCGACGATCACGATGCGCATAACGCACGATGACATCGCCTGGCCTCGGTTACCCTGGGTTCGGGCAAACCGATCACGCACCCACCGCCGCGGCGCCATGGGTAGTCGCCCATACTCATGCTGGTGGGGCGAAAATCGATTCAATCGCCTGCCCGAACAGCTTGGCGATCTTGAATGCCAACGGCAGGCTCGGGTCGGATTTGCCGGTCTCGATCGCGTTGACGGTTTGCCGCGACACGCCCAGCCGCTCAGCCAGATCGGCCTGTGACCAGCCGCGCTCGCCGCGCAGTTCACGAACGTGGTTGCTCATCGATCACCCCGTGGTACACATGTGTGGATGCCGCACTGTCCGGGCCCGCGGAAATTACTCGTCATGTCGCCCCTGCGGCGGCTTTCGGCAACGGCGCAGGAATCGGCTGACCGGCTGGTTGCTGCGTCCGTGGCGCCCCACGTCCGGCGTTCCAACCGTCGACGCTGCCAGTTGTGTCATGGCCAGACCACTACGGCAAGTCCGCAGCGCGACCGCCGGGGATGCTCGGGCCGAACGAAATGCATGCATGACCGCACTCACGTGGCTGTCAAGTACGCTTGACACAGGCAGCATACGCTTGGCAAGTCGTTGCTGTCAAGGCAACTTGACGAACTTTCATGTACCGGATGAGGTAAGCCGTCGTGGAAGGCAAAAAGTGGTGCGTTGTGTGACGCAATGCGCACTTTACGTGACACAATTTGTGAGGTAAACATGACGCTAGCGTCAAAATTTCGTGACGCGACGGGAAATTCACACAGGTCGCAGGCGTCGGAGCGATTGGCATGGCGGTTGCTTGATCACCGGCGAACCACAGGGGATCCGTGGTGGCCGGTTAGAAAACCCACCGGATTTGCATGACGCGCATGGCTGCCACTTCGACTCTGCAACACGACCCCGCCTTCATTCATTCCACGAGGAACACCCAGACATGAACAAGACTCTGCTCCCCGCTGCGCTGATCGCCGTCATCGCCGCGACCGCTTTCGCCCCGACCGCCCAGGCGGCCAACAGCGGCACCATCAACTTCACTGGCAAGGTGCTTGCCGACACCTGCACCGTCGCCGTCAATGGCGGAGCGACCGTGGCCCTGCCAACTGTTGTGACGGCAGCATTCGGCAGCAGCGTCGGCACCGTGGCCGGCGCCACCCCGTTCACGGTTGCACTGAGCAGCTGCGACACCAACACCACCAAGGCCAACATGGCCTTCACGGCAGGCACCAACGTCGATGCCAGCACTGGCAATCTGAAGAATGCCACCAGCGGCGGCGCCAACGTGCAGATCCAGTTGCTGAACAGCACGAGTCAGGCCATCAACACCTCCACCAACGCGAACGCCCCGGTCATCAATGTCAATGCCGGCGCGGGTTCGACCCAGCTCACGGCGCAGTACATCTCGACCGCGACGGCCACCACGGCAGGCCTGGTCACCTCGACCGTCGGTTTCACGCTGACTTATTTGTAAGCCGCGACTGGCCGCTGCCGCCAGCACCCTGGCTGCAGCGACCGTCCTGCCGATGCATCCGGCAGCTTGATCCACTGAACGGAGAACCTCGATGAAAAGCCTGCTCTGCGCGATGGGCGCAGCCTTGATAGCGCTTTCCACCGTGGTTGGTACTGCCAGCGCCAGCGTCGTGATCGCCGGCACCCGCGTGGTGTTTCCGGCGGCGAACGGTGAAGTCACCGTACGTCTGAACAACGATGGCAAGACGCCCGCCCTGGTCGAAGCGTGGATTGACGCAGGCAACCCGGACTCCACGCCCGACACCGCCCGCGTACCGTTCCTGATCACCCCGCCGTTGGTGCGCATGAACGCCGGCAAGGGGCAGAGCCTGCGCATTGTCTACACCGGCCAGCCGTTGCCGAAGGACCGCGAATCGCTGTTCTGGCTCAATGTACTGGAAATCCCGCCCAAGCCCGTGGCCAAGCCGGGCGAGGAGCAGAACACCTTGCAATTTGCCGTGCGTTCACGGCTGAAGCTGTTTTTCCGCCCCGCCGGGATGACGACTGGCGACGCCCCCGATGCACCACGGCAGGTGACCTGGTCGGTGGTAGCCGATGGCGCGGGTTACGCGTTGCAGGCACACAACCCCACGCCGTACCACATCACCTTCAGTCAGGTCTCGCTCGACGTGGACCAAACCCGGTACACCCTGGACAGCGGCATGGTGGCACCGCTGTCGTCGCTGCGCCTGCCGATCCGCAAGCTGAGTCACGCACCCGCCGCAGGCACGTCCGTCGACTACACCACGATTGACGATTTCGGTGCCGCCAAGCCCGACCAGGGCAAGCTTGCGCCGTGAACCGGGTCCGCGCCGGCACAGCGACGATCGCCACGGGCCCGGGCGTGGTTTCTCGTCACCTGCTGCCCGCGTTGATAGCCATGGCGCTGTGCAGCTGGGCCAGCCATGCACCGGCGGCCGCGGCGGCCGCTTCCCCAGCCGCCGCTGATCCCGGTGTCGACGTCGTGGATACCGCGTTTGATCGCAGCATGCTCTCCGGCGCAGGCCAGAACACCACCGACCTGTCGCGGTTCGAGCGTGGCAACTTCGTGTTTCCGGGCAGCTACAGCGTCGACATCTACCTCAACGAGGTCGCGGTGGGGCGCAGCGATGTGCGCTTCGCCGCGCCCTCCACTGACGCCAGCGCCACCCCCTGCGCGACCCGCGCCCTGCTCGACAGGCTGGGACTGCATCCCGCCAAGCTTGCCGACCAGCTCATCGACGAGCTGGCCAGCGATCGGGCCTGCGTCGACATCGCCCGCGTGATCCCGGGCGCCAGCATCGGCTTCGACCTGGCCGACCTGCGCCTGGACGTCAGCGTGCCGCAGGCCTATCTGGGCCAGCACGCGCGTGGTTACGTCGACCCGAAATACTGGGATTCCGGCGTGAATGCGGGCCTGCTCAACTACAACCTCAACAGCTACCACACCCGCAGCGGTGGCGTAGCCCAGACCTCCTCGTACCTGGGCCTGCATGCCGGGCTGAACCTGGGTCGCTGGCATCTGCGCCACGACTCGTCGTCGAACTGGCAATCGGCCGTCGCGGGGAGGCCCGCCAGCCATCGCTGGCAGAACATCGCCACCTATGCGCAGCGCGACCTGCCAACCCTGCGCGCGCAGCTGACCGTGGGCGATTCCTTTACCAGCGGCGAAGTCTTCGACAGCTTTGCCCTGCGCGGCGTGCAGCTGGCCACCGACGACCGCATGCTGCCGCAATCCTTGCGCGGCTATGCGCCCACTGTGCGCGGCGTGGCCGACAGCAACGCCAAGGTAACCGTGCGCCAGAACGGCATGGTGATCTACCAGACCACGGTGGCGCCCGGTCCGTTCGCCTTGGATGATCTGTATGCCACCGGTTACGGCGGTGACTTCGAGGTCAGCGTGTCCGAAGCCAATGGCCGCACGCATGCGTTCCGGGTGCCGTATGCGTCGGTGCCGCAGCTGTTGCGTCCTGGCGTCACCCGTTTCAGCGTGGCGGCGGGCCAGTTGCGCGATGAGTCGATCCAGCACGTACCCGGCGTGGTGCAAGCCACCATGCAACGCGGTTTCACCAACCTGTTGACCGGCTACAGCGGTGCCGAGGCCTCGCGGGGCTATGGCGCAATGCTGCTGGGCAGTGCGCTGAACACCGGCTATGGCGCCTTCGCCATGGACGTGACCGCCGCGCGCACCCGCATTCAGGGCATGGCGATGTTGTCCGGCCAGAGCGTGCGCCTGAGTTACAGCCGGATCATGGCGCAGACCGGCACCTCGCTGACCGTGGCCGCCTACCGCTATTCGACCAGCGGCTATCTCACACTGGGCGACGCCACGCGGGCACGCGACTATGCGCGTCGCGGCCTGCCCGTGTTCGCCAGCGGCACCGCGCAACCCGTCCTGATCAATGGCGTGCCGGTGTCGGGTCTGCTCACGCCGGCACAGCAGGCTGCGCTGGCGGGGGGCGATCTCAATGACCTGTTCGTACCTGCTGGCGTGGACCGTCAGCGCAACAATTTCACTCTTGTCCTCGGCCAGCGACTGGGCGCACGTGGCGGTTCGCTCTACCTCAACGGTTCGGTGCGGGACTACTGGAACCGCGGCGGCACCGACACCCAGTTCCAGGTGGGCTACAACAACTCGGTCGGCCGGTTGAACTACAGCGTTTCGGCCAGCCGCGAACGCGACCTGTTTGGACGCCGCGACACCCGCGTCATGGTCAATCTCACTATCCCGCTGGGCAATGGTGCGCACACCCCGCTGCTCACCGGCGGGCTGAGCCATGACAGTAGTGGCGACGTGCAGGAACAGGCCACGCTCAGCGGCACCGCCGGCGTCGACGATCGCTTCAGCTACGGCGCCACGGCCACCCACGAGGGCGGTAGCGGCGCAGGCGCGGTGGGCACCGTCGGCAGCATGAATGGTGGCTATCGCGGTGCCCACGTGCAGGTCAACTCCGGTTTCGGCGCAGGCAGCGGGTATGCGCAGGCATCGCTGAACCTGGCCGGCGGCATCGTCGCCCACCCGGGTGGCGTCACCTTTGGCCAGCCACTCGGCGATACCGTGGCGATCATCGAAGCGCCGGACGCAGCCGGCGCCCGCATCGGCAATGCGGCGGGCGTGCGGGTGGACCACAGCGGCTACGCGCTGGTGCCGTACCTCAACCCCTACTTGCTGGATACCGTGAGCATCGACCCCAGCGGCCTGCCGCTGGACGTGCAGCTGGACAACACCAGCATCCAGTTGGCCCCCCGCGCCGGTGCCGTGGTGATGGTGAAATTCAAGAGCGAAAGCGGCCGCTTCGTGTTGATGCAGGCACACCTCGCCGACGGCAAACAGCTGCCGTTCGGCGCGGAAGTGGAAGACGAGGAGGGTCAAGCGATCGGCGTGGTCGGCCAGGCCGGGCGCATCATGGTGCGCCTCGCCCGGGAATCTGGCCGGCTCAGCGTGCAGTGGCAGGACCAGGATGTCGCCCGGACTTGCTCACTGCCATATCAGTTGGAGGCACGCGACAAGGGCAAACGGGAAATCGGCTCCATCGAACAAATTGCCGCGACCTGCGAACAGCCCCGGGCTACCGCGCAGGTCGCCGGGAGTGGAACATGACGCGCGCTACCTGCCTGTGGCTGACGCTGTTGCTGCTGGCGCTGCTGGCGCCGGGCGCCCATGCCGACGCCAATGACGTCTTTTGCCGCCTCCTCTCAAGTCCAAGTGGCAATACCTCGGTCACCTTCGTGCTGCCCACGACCATCTCGATCGCGGCGAACACTTCCAACGGAACCGTCATTGCGACTTCGGCGCAAGCTGTTCCCACCAATCCACCCACCATCACTTGCGGCTGGCAGCCCGGCAACAGCGGCAATTGGCATGTATCGGCCCAGATAATGAATTACGGCGTCGTCAATTCCCGTGGCGGAAACCTGGCTGACAACGTCACCTATGAAACCAGCATTCCGGGCGTCGGCTACCGCATCACGCTTTCAGGTACCTACTTGAAGGCGTATTCGCTCGATAGCCAGTCAGTCAGCCAGACGACGTTCGACGAGGCCTCCAGCCTGGAACTGATCAAAACCGGGCCGATTGCCTCCGGTAGTGTCCTTGCGGCGGGGAAGCTTGCCGACTGGCAGTGGAACGGCCCGAACGCGAGCCCGTTGATCCCCGAGACCTTCGCGCTAGGCAACTCCATCACCTTCACCACGCCCAGTTGCACCATCGTCACCGACCCGGTCAACGTGACCTTGCCGACCGTAGCCACCAACGCGTTCACTGGCGTCGGCGCGGTTTCGGGCAAGCAGCCGTTCCAGATCGATCTGGCATGCCCGCCGGGAACCGCCGTGGCGAGGATCACCATGCACACCGCCGCGCCGGACAGCCATCCGGGTGTGGTCGCGCCGGCCGGGGCCGGTTACGCCACCGGTATCGGCGTGCAGGTGCTGGACGCCAACTCCAACCCGATGGTGTTCGAGGCGCAGTCCGTGGTTACTCCACCGAACGCCGCGACCGCGATCCCCTACTTCGCGCAATACTTCCAGACGGCACCGACGGTCTCCGGCGGCAACGTCAAGGCCACCGTGACTTTCGACATCTTCTACCAGTAGCCTTGGTGCCGCTGGCGACCGACGTCAATCGTAAGTATTGATGACGACCTTGACGTTTGCCCCGTCCCCGGCACCGGCGTAGCTGGCGAAATAGGCGAGCAACCGGTCGTGTTCAAGATCCGTCGGTGCCAAGCGGGTAATCTGCTGCGAATAGGAACGACCCGGATCGGTGGTGGTGCGTCCGCAACTGAGGCGCGCGCTGGCCGATCCAGCGAAGGCCGGCGTGATCACCTCGATCGGCCCGCCTTCGCTGGTGCAGGTGGGTTCGACAACCGCACCGGAAAAGGCGATGCGACCGGTTGCCGCCTGCACGGCGGTAACGCCGATGAACACGATCAATGCGCAACCTGCCAACGCTCTGCCAACGGGTGCTGCCATGCCGTCACCTCAAGAGGCGGTGCTCCGCCACTGCGGGGACCTCAACAGAGCTTTTCGGCACGCATCCAGAAACCTTGATGGTCAGCGACGCCCAACGTCTCGAAGCGTGACTCGCGTCACATTCCCGGACCATCCGTGCCACATGACGGAGCCGCGTCAGGTGCCGTACCCGGATTGGTGGGGCCGTGCGACCCACGTGATTGCAGTGGGTAGGCGGCATGGACCGCTCAACGGCCCGCTGCACCGGGCTTGATCAGCGTGACGAGATGTATTTCTCGCGGCGGATGTGTTGCACCGGCAGGCCGAAATCCTTGAGTGCGGCATAGGCCGCATCGACCATGTTGGGATTGCCGCACAGGTAGGCGATATCCTGCCCGGCTTGCGGTTGCAGCTCGGCCAGCACGTGCTGCACATGGCCGCTGCGGTCGCTGGCGCGCGCAACCGCGCGCGGCTCACGGCTCAGACAACCGTGAAAGGTGAAGCCACGGTGCGCCTGCGCGAAGGCGTCGAACTGCTCGCCGTACAGCAACTCGCGCTCGCTGCGCGCGCCATACAGCAGCACCACTTCGCGATCGCCCGCCGCCAGCAATTTCTCCAGCTGCGGCAACATGGCGCGATACGGCGTGACCCCGGTGCCGGTGGCCACGAGCAGGTAGCGCCGGTTGCTGTCCGCCGCTTGCAGGCAGAAGCGCCCATACGGACCGCTGGCATCTATCACGCCGCCCACGGGCAAGTTGCCCAGCAGTTGCGTGGCGGCCCCACCATCGACGTAACTCACCGCAATCTCGACATGCGCAACCGGCGAGGCGCCATCGCCCACGGTTGCCACCGAATAGCTGCGTTTGGTCGCCGTACCGTCCGCATACTGAAAGTGCACCTGCATGAACTGGCCGGGTACCAGCGCCAGCGGCTGGCCGTCGACCCGCGCAAACACCAGATGGCGCACGGCCGGCGCCAGCATGTGACTGTCGACGAGACGGAGTTGGAAATGTTCGACCATGGGTTCCCGAGACCTGATGGATGGCGGTGTCGCGTACCGCCGACGGCGAGTGGCAACGCAGAGATGGCGGCGATGTCCGCAGCTTCAATCCACGGCCACCACAACCGGCAGCGGCCACGACCAGCCGGTTATAATAAGCGGTGCAGGCTGGAACGTCAGCCGGGGCTGAATGTCCAATGCGCCCTCGATCAGCCCACGTTGGCCTGGCTCACGCATCCAATGACTGCGCCGCCGTCACCGGCGTACTGATTACCCGTCCGCTCAGCGCCCGCTTCCTTCTTCTTTTCGGCATCACCCATGACTCCACCCGCTGCGCTTGCCGTCGACAACCTGCACAAGACCTACAGCAACGGTGTGGAAGCACTCAAGGGCGTCAGCCTGAATGTGCAGCAGGGCGATTTCTTTGCCCTGCTCGGCCCCAACGGTGCGGGCAAATCCACCTTGATCGGGATCCTTTCCTCGCTGGTCAGTGCCACCAGCGGCGACGCCAGGATATTTGGCATCTCGGTGCAGCAGCAACGCAGCGCGGCGATGCGCCTGATCGGGCTGGTACCCCAGGAAGTCAACTTCAACCAGTTTGAAAAGCCTTTCGACATCTGCGTGAACGAGGCCGGGTTCTACGGCATCCCGCGCAAGGTCGCCACGCAACGGGCGGAAAAGTATCTGCACGAGCTGCGCCTGTGGGACAAGGCGCACATGCAGTCGCGCACCTTGTCCGGCGGCATGAAGCGTCGGCTGATGATCGCCCGGGCGATGATGAACGAGCCACGCCTGTTGATCCTGGATGAACCCACGGCCGGTGTCGACATCGAGATCCGCCGCTCGATGTGGCAGTTCGTCAGCGCCATCAACGCGGCCGGCACCACCGTGATCTTGACCACGCATTACCTGGAGGAAGCGGAAAAGCTGTGCCACAACATCGCGATCATCGACAACGGCTCGATCATCGAGAACACCAGCATGCACCGCTTGCTGGCCACGCTGGATGTGGAAACGTTCGTGCTGGATGTCGCCGTCATGCCCGCCATGCTGCCGGTCTTGCCCGGGGTGACCTTGCGCCAGCGCGACGAGCAGACGCTGGAAGCGGAAATGGCGCGCTCGCACGATCTCAACTCGCTGTTTGCATCGCTCTCCACCCACGGCATCATGGTCACCTCCATGCGCAACAAGACCAATCGACTGGAAGAATTGTTCATGCGTCTGGTGGCTGGTCAGCGGCAGAAAACAGCATGAGCAACACATCGCACCAGGCTCCGCAACAGGCCGAGGCACGTACGCTCGGTGCAGCTGGCATTGCCGCGCAACCCGCAGTGCAACCCGGTGGCCACGCCGCGGCGAACCTGATTGCCCTGCGCACGCTGGTGCGTCGGGAGGTCGCGCGCATCATCCGCATCTGGACGCAGACACTGATCCCGCCGGCGATCACCATGACGCTGTACTTCGTGATCTTCGGCAAGCTCATCGGCAGCCGCATCGGCTCGATCGAGGGCGGCTTCACCTACATGCAGTACATCGTGCCGGGGCTGGTGATGATGAGCATCATCACCAACAGCTACGGCAACATTTCCAGCTCGTTCTTTGGCTTGAAATTCAGCCGCGCGGTGGAGGAAATGCTGGTCTCGCCGATGCCCAACTGGGTCATCCTGACCGGCTACGTTGCCGGCGCCGTGGTGCGCGGCCTGGTGGTCGGCGTGCTGGTCTTGTGCATTGCGCTGTTCTTCACCAGCCTCGATATCCAGCACCCGCTGATCACTTTCGGATCGGTGCTGCTGGGCGCGATCATTTTCTCGCTGGCCGGTTTCATCAACGCGGTATATGCCACCAAATTCGATGATATTGCGCTGGTACCGACGTTCATCCTGACCCCGCTGACCTACCTTGGCGGCGTGTTCTACTCGGTCAACATGCTGGCCGAACCATGGCAGGGTATTTCCCGCGCGAACCCGATCCTGTACATGGTCAACGCATTCCGCTTCGGCGTCCTGGGCATCAGCGACGTCAATGTGCCGATCGCGTTTGCGGTGATGCTGGCATTCGTCGTGGCGCTGTCGATCTTCGCACTGCATCTGCTCAAGCGCGGAGTCGGTTTGCGCTCCTGAGCAGGACGGGCACTACCCCGCCGCAGGGTGACAATCACCGCGTAGGGCGGGCACTGCCCGCCGGCATCCCGTGATCGTTGCCATCCGGAAGAACGGCGGGCAGTGCCCGCCCTACCGAACGCGGCTTCAACGTGACGCTTCAGGCGGCCGGCAGGGCCTGCAGATCCCACCGCGGGTACACCGGCACGGTGGCATCCTGCTGCTGGCCGCGCGCCAGGCGGATGGCACCAGCGAGCGCAATCATGGCGCCGTTGTCGGTGCAAAATTGCGGACGCGGAAAGTACACGCGAAAGCCGTCTTGCTCCGCGGCCGCGGCCAACTCCCGGCGCAAACGATGGTTGGCGCTGACGCCGCCCGCAATGACCAGCCGCGTGGCACCGACGGTGTGCAGCGCGCGCCGACACTTGATGATCAGCGTGGCCACGATTGCTTCCTCGAAACCGCGGGCCACGTCCTTGCGCGTCTGTTCACTCCGGTCGCTGGCCTGCCAGGCCAGCAGCACCTGGGTTTTCAGGCCGGAAAAGCTGAAATCCAGCCCCGGCCGGTCGGTCATCGGCCGGGAAAAGTGATATGCGCCTGCGGTTCCTGCTTCCGCCAGCTTGGCCAGCATCGGGCCGCCGGGATACGGCAAGCCCATCATCTTGGCGGTCTTGTCGAAGGCCTCGCCGGCGGCGTCGTCCAGCGTGTCGCCGAGAATGGTGTAATCGCCAATCGCCTTGACCTGGACCAGCATGGAGTGGCCACCCGAGACCAGCAAGGCCACGAACGGCGGTTGCGGCGGGTCATCCTCCAGCAACGGTGCCAGCAGGTGCCCTTCCATGTGATGCACGCCGAGCGCCGGCACGCCCAAGCCCCAGGCCAGCGCCCGCCCGGTACAGGCGCCCACCAGCAGCGCGCCGACCAGGCCGGGGCCAGCCGTGTACGCCACCCCGCCCAGATCCTTGACGGTGAGCCCGGCATCGGCCAGCGCGCGGTGGATCAGCGGCAGCAACTTGCGTACGTGGTCGCGGCTGGCCAGCTCCGGCACCACGCCGCCGTAATCGGCATGCAGCTTGATCTGGCTGTACAGCGTATGAGCCAGCAAACCGCGCCCGGGGGCGTCCGGCTCCCAGCGCAGCAGGGCTACGCCGGTCTCGTCACACGAGCTTTCGATTCCCAGTATCGGTTTGACCAACGATGACTTTGAAAACTCGGTGGTATGCACGGTATAATTCGCAGCTTACTCAATTCGACACTTTCCGTATCCCCGGGAAGATTACCACCTGGAGTTTCCATGCCCAACGTTAAAGTTCGCGAGAACGAGCCGTTCGAGATTGCACTGCGTCGTTTCAAGCGTACCTGCGAAAAGGCCGGCGTCCTCGCCGAGACGCGCAAGCGTGAGTTCTACGAAAAGCCGACCCAGGAGCGCAAGCGCAAACGCGCCGCCGCGGTGAAGCGTCACCTGCGCCGCCTGTCGCGGGACGTTTCGCGCAAAGTCCGGATGTACTGAAGTTTCCCGCGCTCGCTGCGGCGAAGCGCACGCGCCATTGGCGCATGATGGGAAACACGGTTGGCGCGGTCTTCGCCGCCACCGGCACACAGTCGGGTTCACGAGCCGGGGTTGCTGCAAGGCAACGCCGGCTTTGTCGTTTCCGCAAAGCCCATTCCCAAGGCGCTTGCAGCCGCAAGTCGACCACCTGCCGAGGCCAGACCATGACGCTCAAACAGCAACTTACCGAAGACATGAAGACCGCCATGCGCAGCGGCGACAAGCCGCGCCTGGGCGTGATCCGACTGATGCTGGCGGCGATCAAGCAGCATGAAGTGGACGAGCGCGTCGAGCAGACTGATGCCATGGTGCTGGCCACCCTGGAAAAAATGCTCAAGCAGCGCCGCGATTCCATCCAGCAATACAGCGCAGCCAAGCGCGAGGACCTGGCTGACGTCGAGCGCGCGGAAATGGCGGTAATCGAGGCCTATCTGCCAGCCCAGCTGAGCGACGCGGACATCGATGCCTTGATCACCGCCGCCATCGCCAACACCGGTGCCAGCTCGCCGCGCGACATGGGCAAGGTGGTGGCCGCGGTAAAGGAAAAAGCTGCCGGTCGCGCCGACATGGCCGTGGTGGCGGGCAAGATCAAGGCGCGTCTGGCAGGCTGAATGCCACCGTCGCCAGTGCTGCCCGACGCGGCACGCGGATGCCGGTGCGGCGGCTGACCCGTGCCGTATCATGCGTACCTCGCGGTGCATCGGCGATGCATCGCGTTCACGCTGGTCCCGGTACAACGCGATCACGGCCCTCGATCGCCGTTGGGGCTTATCACCGCTGCCGGAGACGCACATGCTCAAGTGGGCCATTATTTTCGCGATCGTGTCGCTGGTGACTGGTTGGCTGGGGTTTGGCGGTTTGTCCGGTGCCACGGCCATGATCGCCAAAGTACTGTTCGGCATTTTCGTCGTGCTGTTTTTACTTGCCATCCTGGCCATCGTGGGCGTGCTGCACTTGTTCTAGGAGCGTGGGACGACAGAGACAAACGCGGCCGTCGGGTGCACTGTCCGCCACTTGACCCTGGGAATCACCAAGGGTCGGCGCAACGGCGAAAATCGATCCTCACGCAGCCACCCGCCTCGACCGTTTCTCCGCCCACGCTCCCAGGGAGACTCGGCGCTGGCACTCGAGCGACTCGCGGCCGACGGACCGCAGCCATGGTGCTGGCAAACAGCCGGTCAGGCCCCGGGGCAACTTTCTCCGGACCGGGTCCAGCGCCAGCGTGACACGGCACTCCGGTAGAATAAGCCGCCTATGGGCGGCCTGATCCCCGACAGCTTCATTGATGAACTGCTCGCTCGCGTCGACATTGTCGACGTGATCGAACGCCGGGTGCCGTTGAAGAAAGCCGGCAAGGAGTGGATGGCCTGTTGCCCGTTCCACAACGAGCGGTCGCCCTCGTTTTCGGTCAGCCCGACCAAGCAGTTCTACCACTGCTTCGGCTGCGGTGCCCACGGCAGCGCCATCAAATTCCTGATGGAGTACGACCGTCTGGAGTTTCCGGACGCGGTCGACGAGCTGGCGCAAACCGTTGGCCTGCAGGTGCCGCGCGAGGCCAGCCGGGATGCGGCCCCACGCGAGGACAAGACCGACCTGTACACGCTGCTGGACGCCGCCGCGAACTGGTATGCCGGCGAGCTGCCGCGCAGTGCCGAGGCCCAGGCGTATTGCCGCAAACGCGGGCTGGATGCGGAGACCGTCGCGCGGTTTCGCCTCGGCTGGGCACCGGGCGGATATGACGGCGTGATCAAGGCGCTCGGCCACGACAAGCGGCGCCTGCAGTTGTTGACCGAGGCCGGCATGGTCGCCAGCAACGAGCGTGGCAACAGTTACGATCGCTTCCGCGAACGGCTGATGTTTCCCATCCTCGATCGGCGTGGGCGGGTCATCGCCTTTGGCGGACGGATATTGCAGGAAAAGCCGCCGCACGCCAGCGCGCAGGCCGAAACCGCAGAACCGCCAGCCACCCAGGGGCATTCGCCAAAATACCTCAATTCACCCGAGACGCCGCTGTTCCACAAAGGCCGCGAGCTGTTTGCATTGTGGCAGGTGAAACAGGCCAACAATCACCTCATGCGTATCGTGGTGGTCGAGGGCTACATGGACGTGATTGCGTTGCATCAGGCCGGGTTGCCGATCGCCGTCGCCACGCTGGGCACGGCCACCACGCCGGAGCACACCGAAGTGCTGTTCCGCACCGCGCCGGATGTGGTGTTTTGTTTTGACGGCGACCGCGCCGGTCGCGCCGCCGCGTGGAAGGCACTGGATGCGGCGCTGCCAAGATTGCGCGACGGGCGCCAGGCGTACTTCCTGTTCCTGCCCGACGGTGAGGACCCCGACTCGCTCGTGCGCAAGGAAGGCAAGGCAGGCTTCGAGCAACGTATAAAGGACGCCATGCCGCTGTCGGAGTATTTCTTCAACGAGCTGGCACAAGATGTGGATACCGGCAGCCTCGACGGTCGGGCGCGCCTGGCCGAGCGCGCCCGACCGTTGATCGGCAAACTGCCCGACGGTGCCTTTCGCGACCTGATGGGGCAGGAACTGGAGAAACGCACCGGCGCCCGTGCACTCGCGCCGGGCAGCTCGACGCGATCCCACCCCACGCAACGTCCACCGGCGCACCGCAGCCTGGTGCGCAGCGCCATCACGCTGTTGCTGGCGCAACCCGGCCTGGCTGATCAAGTGGAGAAACCTTACGCCTTCCTGGCGCTGGAGCAGCCCGGCGTGGCGGTGCTCGCCGAGTTGCTGGACCTGGCGCGCGCGCGACCCGGCATCAACCCGGTCATGCTGACCGAGCATTTCGCCGCGCGTCCCGAGTACGCCGTCCTGCAGAATTTGATGACGGCCAGCACGGCAGGAGACGCGCAGACCCAGGCAATCGAATTCCACGCCGCGTTGCAGCGCATGCAGGACCAGGCTGTGGCACAACGCCGCGCCACCCTGACGAGCAAGAGCCGGTCCGGCGTGCTCGACGCCGCGGAAAAGGCCGAGATACGGCAGCTACTGGCCGCGCGCGTACCGCCGACCGCGTCCACGTGACCACCACTGTCGCCGTGGCCCGCGTCGCCGTCATCGCCACAACCTGCGCACGCTCGTACCATGGGCGATTGTCGCGGCCAGCGTATGCCGGCGCCACACATCGAGATGCCGATGGATTTGCTTGACAGTCTGATCAACCTGTTTGCGCACAACGGCTACGCAGCGGTATTTATCGCGTTGATGATCTGTGGCGCCGGGTTGCCGCTGCCAGAGGACATCACGCTCGTCGCCGGCGGGGTGATCGCCGGCCTCGGTTACGCCAACGTGCATGTCATGTGCGCGGTGGCGCTGTTCGGGGTGCTGCTCGGTGACGCCGGGATTTTTCTGCTGGGTCACCACTACGGCGCGCGGATGTTGAAATGGCGCTGGGTGGCACGCGTACTGACCCCCGCCCGCTATGCCAAAGTGCAGGAAAAGTTCGATTGTTATGGCAATCGCATGCTGTTTTTCGCCCGCTTCATCCCCGGGATGCGCACCACCGTCTACATCACCGCCGGCACCACGCACCGGGTGTCGTTTCTGCGCTTCCTGTTGATCGACACCCTGGCCGCACTGATCAGCGTACCCGTCTGGGTGTACCTCGGTTACTTCGGCGCCGACAACCATGAATGGCTGGTGAAATGGATGCACCGCGGCCAGGGCAGCTTGTGGGCATTGGGTGGCCTGCTGCTGGTGGTCTTGTTGTTCATCTGGTGGCGCCATCGTCGCGCCAGCCAGGCCGCGTGCGGCGGCCGGTGAGCCGGCGCACAACCATTGCTCCCCGGTTCCGCAATCGCTGAGCGAAGGCCCGGCTCGCTCTTGGCGCCGACACCGGGAAGGCGAACAAGAAGTACGCTAGTGCACTGCACTCAACACAATTGCCCCGCCACCACTTTTTCACCGCGCACTGGTACCGGCGACCAGCGCCCATAGCGGAAAATGATGCCACGTACGAAACCTCTTGCGCTCATCCCGATGCAAGTGGATCGGGATCCGTGGCTTCGAGTCCATCATCACGCGTATCCAATCCACCAGCAATGCATCAGCAGCGTGACGCGCATACTGGCAGCGCGCACTGCTGTCGACAGCGATGCGTACTTCTCAGGGCTTTTCGGTGACTGCGGCCGGCACGGATCTCTTGTTGATGCGCGCCGTCCTTGCTGGCGGCCGGTGTGTGTCGCGCGACACGACGGCGTCAGGCGGATCTCATGGCATGCGCCTCGAGCGCCGACGCCATGCTGCAAATGAGCGAGGCCGGCGAAGGCGAATCCTGGCTCGGACTGGGGCGTGCATCAGCGACCGGAAAGCTGGCGCAAATGTCGTGGCGCTTTCAGAAATGACGCTGGTTCCGACCGTGACCGCGTGCTGGGGACAACCGCAATCCCCGGCGTGGTATTCGTCGCGGTACTGCCCGTAACGGCCTTGGGCAACGATGCAGGCACCGTCACCCGGAGCTCGCGTGGCCCGGTGGTGCCACGCATGGATACGCCGCGCATACCGGCGGTGCACCAACGCAAAACTTCTTGCAGGAGCTTCATGGGCCCATCTCCTCGTAACGACGCCGGCGGCGTCGTCAGGGGTGGGCCGGGGTTTCCCTAGTGCAGGAAAATACCAGCCGACCGCAAGCGCAGACCGCAAGCGTTCAACACGTGATGCATAGCCGACACCCGAAGCGAGCGGATGCCGACGTTGCGACTAGGGTAAACGTCCATATGCCTTGTTTGATAAGGGCTGGGTGTCAATGTGGCACGGTGTGCCGCAGGACCTGCGTATTTTGCTGCGTGGGGCCCGGTGAGTCAACGTTCGCTCGCAGCCACGGCGCGTGGCATGGCCGCAGGTTCAGCCCTGGTTGGTCAGCCTTCGCAGTTCGTCGGCATCGGGCACGCGCGCTCCAAACGCTGGCGCCGATCAGGATCGGCATCAGATTGGCGGCACCAGCGGATGCACCAGCCAGTGATCCGCCAGCAGAAACGCAAACAACAACATCAGGTACCAGATGGAGTATTTGAACACCTTCATCGCGTACAACTCGTCGGGCGGGTTGAGCAGGCGCACGGCGTACCACAGGAAAACCACATCCAGGCCTGCCGCGCCGGCCAGATATATCCAGCCGCTCATGCCGGTCAAGGCCGGCAGCAAGGTCACCAGCGCCAGCAGGATCGTGTAGAACAGGATATGCCAGCGCGTAAACACCACGCCATGCGTCACCGGCAACATGGGAATCTCGGCGCGCGCGTAATCGTCACGGCGGAAGATCGCCAGGGCCCAGAAGTGCGGCGGCGTCCACACGAAAATGATCAGGCACAGCTGCAGTGCATACGGGTGCAGTGCTCCGGTAACTGCAGTCCAGCCCAGGATCGGCGGGACCGCGCCAGCCAGGCCGCCAATCACGATGTTCTGCGATGATGCACGCTTGAGGAACGCGGTGTAGATCACCGCATAACCGATCAGACCGACAAACGTGAGCACCGCCGTGAGCGTATTCACCCACAGCGCCAGCACCAGCATCGAGGCAACGCCCAGGCCCAGCGCGAACGCAAACGCCTGGCGCGGCGTGAGTGCGCCGGTCGCCAGCGGTCGGTGCAGGGTGCGCACCATCACCTTGTCGATCCGCTGGTCAATCAGTTGATTGAACGCAGCAGCGGAAGATGACGCCAGCCAGATGCCCAGCGTGCCAACCACCAGGGCCCGCCACGACGGCAGGTACAGCCCGGGACCTGGCACCGCGAGAAACATGCCGATCACCGCACAAAACACCAGCAGCGCAACGATGCGCGGCTTGGTCAACTCGTAATATTCATGCAACAGGTTCATTTCAACGCCGCCCCAGCGACAGGAATATCGCGCCATCACGCCGCCGCTGGGTGCGCGCCAACGTGGCCAGCAGCGTCAGCAACAACACCGCAGCCACACCGTTGTGCGCCGTCGCCACGGGCAACGGCAGACCGAAATACACATTGCTGACGCCCAGCAGGACCTGGGTAACCAACGCCAGCGCCAGCAGCATGCCGTACCCGCGCAAGCCACGCGACGCCAAGCGCAATGACAACGCGGCAACGTAGCAAAACACCACCAGCGCGCCGAGGCGATGGGCAATCTGGATTGCCGTGCGCGCCGCCATGTCCAGGACACCGCCTTCGTAATTGACGCCTATTCCTCGCCACAGCACGAAGCCCTGGTGGAAATCCGCGTTCGGCATCCATTGCCCGAGGCATTGTGGAAACGATCCGGGCCCATAACCGCAGGCCAGGGCCGCGTAGTTTGCCGAAGTCCAGCCACCCAGCGCAATCTGACCCACCAGCAACCCGATGCCAACCACCGTCATGCGCCGCAGGCCAGCCAGGCGCTCGTCCACCGCACCAATACCGGCAAACCGCAGCGCGGCATAGGCGAGCAGGCCAAACGTGGCCATGCCGCCCAGCAAATGGCCCATCACCACCACTGGCTTGAGCAGCAACGTCACCGTCCACATGCCCAGCATGGCCTGAAAAATGATCACCGCCAGGGCCAGCACGCAAATCTTCCACGCCTCGGGGCGTCGCAACCTGATCGCGGCGAACAGCGGCAGTGCCATCGCCACGACCGCCAACACGGACGACCAGACGTGTTCCCCACGCATGTACAGCGCCACACCGCCAGCGGCACACACCGCGCTGGCGAACACCGCCACCCGGGCCGCACGCGAACGCCAGGCTGCCAGCAGCGCCAGCAACAACACCAACCCGCCGAGCGTACCGGCCAGGAAGCGGTGCACCTGCTCGCGCCAGGCCTTGTGCGTTTCGAACGGTCGATCGGGGAACGCAGCGTCGGCGCGGGCAATCTCGTGTGCGTGCTCGGGCCACGTCACTTCGCCATAGCAGGTCGGCCAATCCGGACACGACAAGCCGGCGTTGGACAGCCGCACGAAGCCGCCAAACATCACCAGGCCAAGGGCAAACACCGCAGCCAGCGCCGACAATCCGCGCAGCATGCCCGCCGGACGCGCGCGCATCAGCGGATCACCTTGCGCATGTCACGCAACAGGCTGGCAGCATCCATGCCTGCCGGATACAACGCCAGCGCCGTACCATTGGATTCCACCAGTACGGCACTGACACTGTCCGCCGTGGCGGGTCGATAGACGGCCAGACGGCCATCCACGTCTTTGCCGATTTCCCAGTAATTGCGCATGCCGCCGGCAGCGGCGGACGCCGGCGGTTGCCCGAGATACAACAGTCGCAAACGCGACTGGTTGCGATTGAGCATGACACGCGCCTTGGCCAGATCGGTCAGCCCCTGCACACAGCGGGTCGCGCAATCCGGGCCAGCCAGCGCTACCAGCGTAAGTCGCGGTTTGCTGTCGCGCCACAGCCACGGTTGCCCATTCTCCAGCAACACCCGCACGTTCTCCTGCGCAAAATTGCGCTGCGGCAGAATCGGTTGACCCTCGCCGGCAACGCCTGGTTGCCAGCCGGCCAGACTGAGCACGCCGGCCGCAATCAGCGGGCCGAGAAACACCAGAGCGATCAGCAGCAAGTGCAGGCGGCTCTTGCGCCGCGCCGCAGGGTCAACCGTGTTCATGCAAATATCCCGTAATCAAGATCAGGCCCCGCGCGGACGCCGCTTGCGATTCACCACCAGCAGGATCACCAGCGCGGCGAGCGCAAACGTGAACCACTGGAAAGCGTATGCGCGATGGCGCGCTGGTGGCATCGAGGAGAAGTCCAGCGTGTGCACGCGTACATAAATGGACGCCGGATCGGGGTCGAGCGCCAACACCCGAGGATACAGTGCGCGACCGAGATCGGCAGCGACCTGCGTCAGGTCAAGGTAGATGCTGTTCTTCGGCCACCGAGTCTGCTGCGCAAGCGCGTTGCCACCCATTTCAAAGCCCACGGGCGGTGGCGGCACATAGAGCCCATGCAGGTCGATCTCGCCCGTCGGCAACGGCGGTGCCGGCAATGTCCGACCAGCGCCGTCCCCCGACAGGAAACCCTGGTCAACCAGCAACACGCGCGAGTCGTCGCGCACCACGAACGGTACGAAGACCTCGACGCCACCACGCTGATCGTGGTTGGGATTGTCCAGTAGGTATTGCCGGTCAACCAGGTAGTGTCCGCGCACCTCGACGCGCGGGAATGCCGTCGTGGCAGTGGCATCTGCCACCGTGGCAAACGGCTGCACCGGCGCGACGGCAGCCGCGGCATAGCGTCGCAGCAAGTCCTCCTTGTAATCGGCACGATGCAGCTGCCAGACGCCCAGGCGCACGAACAACGCCATGCCGGCGGCAGTCAGGGCGATCGCCCACCACGGAGGCCGACGCAAGCCCATCACGCCGTGCACCCGACAGCGGTAGCTATACTGGGGGGATCGGAATAGATCGGATCAGTCAATTGGGAACCGTCTACACATACGTATTGTTGGGGTTGTTCCTGGTCGTGATTTTCAACCTCGGCCAGGCGCTTTATTTCATGATGACCGACAAGGACGACGACCGGCGTACCGCATGGGCGCTGACCCGCCGCATCGGTCTGTCACTGGTGTTCATTGCCATGGTCGTGTTCGGGATATGGATGGGCTGGCTGCATCCGCACGACATCGGACAGTGAGGATTGTACCTGCGGTCGTCGCCGGCCGCCTTGACACGCGGCAGGCGCGCATTACCGCACCGCCCTGCGTGAGAATCCCGCGGTCCGGCACCGGCCGATGTCCAGCGCCGCAACGGTGAAGGGCGCCAACGCCACCTGTGCAAAAAAGCCCGCCAATGGCGGGCTTTTTTGTGCGCGTGGACGCGCAGCGCCTGGCTCAGAGAATATAGACAAACATGAACAGGCCGAGCCACACCACGTCCACGAAGTGCCAGTACCAGGCGACGGCCTCGAAACCGAAATGATGGTCCTTGTCGAAGTGTCCCATGAGCACGCGCAGCCAGATCACCGCGAGCATGATGGTGCCCAGCGTGACGTGCAGGCCGTGGAAGCCGGTGAGCATGAAGAACGTTGAACCATACACGCCACTGCGCATGGTCAGGTTCAGGTCCCGATAAGCCTCGATGTACTCGTGCGCCTGGAAATACAGGAACGTGGCGCCAAGCAGCACGGTGAAACCGAGGAACAGCAGGATGCGGCCGCGATGACCGGCGCGCAACGCGTGGTGCGCGATGGTGATGGTCACACTGGAGCTGAGCAGGATCAATGTGTTGACCAGCGGCAGACCCCACGCCGGCACGATGCGGAAGGCACCCCCCATCTGTTCGGGACCATTGCCGCCGCTGGCACCCCACGCGCTGGTGTAGTCACTCCACAGGAACTGGTGGGTCAATACTCCGTGACCGGTACCGCCAAGCCACGGCAGCGAATACGTGCGGATGTAGAACAGCGCGCAGAAGAACGCACCAAAAAACATCACTTCGGAAAAAATGAACCACAACATGCCCATGCGAAACGATGTGTCCACCTGGTCGTTGTAGCTGCCGGCCAGTGATTCGTTGATCACCGAGCGGAACCAGCCAAAGAACATGCCGAAGATGCCGAGCACGCCAATCGTCAGCACGATCTTGCCAAAACTGGTGTCGCCCGCGCTGTTCAGCGCGTTCATCCAGTGCGCAGCACCAAACACCGTGATGAACATGACCAGGGCGGCCACGATCGGCCAATAACTCTTGACTGGAACAAAGTAAACGTCTTGCTGCTGACCCATGGCGAACCCCGTGGATTTCCTGACAACTCACCCCGCCGTGCTGCACGGGGAACTGCATACCGGCAGTGCATCTGCAGTAATCCGCAGCGCAACCACCGACCCTCTACATCTACTTCATCATGATGATTTGCATGAACGCGATCAGGTAGAACACCGCCACTACCGCCACCAGTACGATCACCGTGCGGCGCACGCCCTTGCGCCGCATCCGGACTGCATGCTCATCCAGCACCGGCGGTGTGACTGGCTCGCGCATGAGTCGATCAATCACCCATGTGACCGTGCGCCGACGCATTGCCCGCGACCACCGGCGGAATCGAGAAGGTATGGAACGGTGCCGGCGACGGCACGGTCCACTCCAGGCCCTTGGCCCCTTCCCACACCCGGTCCGTGGCCTTCTTGCGCGAGAAGAACACGCAATGAATCAGCACGCCAAGGAAGATCAGCTGCGTGGCGCCGAACAGGAATCCGCCAATGGAGCTGATCATGTTGAAGTTGGCAAATGCCACGTTGTAATCGGGAATGCGCCGCGGCATGCCGGCCAGACCCAGGAAGTGTTGCGGGAAGAACAGCACATTCACCCAGATCAGGCTGTTCCAGAAGTGCACCTTGCCCCAGAACTCGCTGTACATGTGTCCGGACCACTTCGGCATCCACAGATAGGCGGCACCAAGGATCGCGAACAGTGCACCCGTCACCAGCACATAGTGGAAATGCGCAACGATGAAGTAGGTGTCGTGATACTGGAAGTCAGCCGGGACCAACGCCATCATCAGGCCGGAGAAGCCGCCAATACTGAACAGGACGACGAACGCGACCGCGAACAGCATCGGCGTCTCGAACGTCATCGAGCTGCCCCACATGGTGGCCACCCAGTTGAACACCTTCACGCCGGTGGGCACGGCGATCAGCATGGTGGCGTACATGAAGAACATGTCGGCGCCGGCCGGCATGCCCGCCGCGAACATGTGGTGTGCCCACACGATGAACGACAGGAACGCGATGCAGGCAATGGAGAACACCATCGCCTTGTAGCCAAAGATCGGCTTGCGCGCGAACGTGGGGATGATCTCCGAGATGATGCCGAACGCCGGCAAGATCATGATGTAGACCTCGGGATGCCCGAAGAACCAGAAGATGTGCTGGTACAGCACCGGGTCACCGCCACCGCCCGGGTTGAAGAAGTTCGTGCCGAAATACTTGTCGGTCAGCAGCATCGTCACCGCGCCGGCCAGCACCGGCATCACGGCAATCAGCAGGAATGCCGTGATCAGCCAGCTCCACACGAAGATCGGCAGCTTCATCAGATCCATGCCGGGCGCGCGCATGTTGAGGATGGTGGCGATGATGTTGATCGCGCCCATGATCGAGCTGATGCCCATCAAATGAATGGCAAACACCGCGTATGGCAGCGACTCACCCTGCAGCGACAGCGGCGGATACATCGTCCAGCCGCCGGCAGGGCCGCCACCCGGGAGAAACATCGAGGACAGCAACAGCACGAACGCAAACGGCAGGATCCAGAACGACAGGTTGTTCATGCGCGGCAACGCCATGTCCGGCGCGCCCACCATCAACGGGATCATCCAGTTGCCCAGGCCCACGAACGCCGGCATGATCGCGCCGAAGATCATGATCAGGCCGTGCATCGAGGTCAGCTGATTGAAGAAGTACGGCTGCATCAATTGCATGCCGGGCTTGAACAGCTCGGCGCGAATGCCCATGGCGAAACTGCCGCCGACGAACAGCATCGTCAGTGCAAAGATCAGGTACAGCGAGCCGATGTCCTTGTGATTGGTGGACATGCACCAGCGCTGGAAGAAACTTTTCGGCGCGCCGTGGTGATCGTCATGCTGATCGTTGGTGGCTGCGTAGGACATGGCCTTGCACCTCTGAAACTTGTTGTGTGAAAGCAACTACCCGAAACGGTACGTACTGTTACCGGGGCCGCGAAGTCAGCCCCGCTTGTCGCCCGCCGGCAGGCTCACGCCAGCGGTTGCCGGAGCGGTGGCGACCGCCGTCGACACGGTTGCCGACGCCGTGGCAGGCGCAGCGCTCGCTGCCTCCTGCTGCGCCAACCATTTGGCAAAGTCGGCCTTGGACTTGGCGATCACCACGATCGGCATGAAACCATGATCCTGACCGCACAGCTCCGCGCACTGACCACGGTAGGTGCCTGGCGTGGTGATGTTGGTCCACGCGGCGTTGACGACGCCAGGGACAGCGTCCAGCTTCCAGCCCATCGCCGGTACCCACCACGAGTGGATCACGTCACCGCTGGTGATGATGAAACGCACCTTGGTATCCACCGGGATGACCAATGGCTTGTCCACGTCCAGCAGATAGGTGTTTTCCGCACCCTGCTTCACCGCGTAAGGATTCATGCCCGAACCGAGCTGGCGGGTGTCGTCACTGCGGGTGTCGAGCTTGGACATGAAGCCGACCTTCTCGATTGGCTTGCCCATGTACTCAACGTAGTCGTAGCGCCACTTCCATTGATAGCCAGTGACCTTGACCGTCATCTGCGAGCCGGTGGTGTCGGCCCAGGTCACGATCCCGCCAGTGGCCATGTACGCCAACGTCGCCAGGATCAACACCGGGATCGTGATCCACATCACCTCCACGGTGAGGTTATGCGACCACTTCTCGGCAACCGCACCGCGCGACTTGCGAAAGCGGAACATCGCAATGAACATCGCGCCAAACACCAGGATGCCGATGACAATGCACACGCCCAACGCAATGTTGTTGAGCGAATAGGGCACGCCGGACCAGGTACTGGCCCCACGCTCCATGTTCATCTGCCATGGGCCGGGGGCCGCCTGCACCACACCGCACAGCATCGCGAGGGCGAACGCCGCGCCTGCCTTGATTGATCGCCTGATGCCGCCAGATGTCATGTCTTGCACCTTTGTTGAACCTGTTCGCGTGGCTGATTGCGGAATTCGATCAGCAGCACCTTGAGTTTCTTCGACAACACGACGCGTTCGGCTTCCGCCAGAAAAGCGCCAATTTCCAACGCCTGTCCAGGCGCTGACAACAACAACCGATGTCGTCCATCACCCGGCTCCAGCAACACACGCACCCGATACGCGGGAAAGCGCGCGCAACTTCGACCTGGCAACGAGCGCACCTCCAGTGACGATGCGTCCAGCATCACGCGCTCGCTCCGATCACCAGCCCGCCAGGCGATGCTCAACGCATACGCCATGGCGATCGATTCCAGCGCCGCAAACAGGGGTGCAAATACATTCCCCTGCCACGCACCGAGACCAGCCGCACCCAGGACCAATGCCACCAGCACCATGATCACGCGCCGCAATCCGCGGTGGCTGAGCGTGCGATTTGGCGTAAGCCACATCGTCGCGCACGGCAGCTCCGCAGAAGCTGGTCGAAGCACGATCATGAACTGTCCAGCGCGCTTGTAACAGGCAAATGATAGGCCGCGACGACGCAGCGGGCAACAATGTCGCGCCCTCTTGATCTGGATCAAGCCGATGCTGTATAGGCCGCCCGGCACGCACGGCGCTGAGGCCTGGCGCCGCCAGCACGACGCCTGCATCGCCAGCAACGCGTACCCCGCATGGTGTCACAGCGTACAATTCCGCGTTCTTTTCCGGCCGGCGATTTTCAGACACAACCGTGACCCAGCCCATTCTCACTCCCGAACTCCCCGTCAACACCACGCCGGCCCGCGAACGCATCACCGCAGCCTGGTTGCGCGATGAAAGCGAGGCCGTAAACGACCTGCTGACCCAGGCCAGCCTGCCGCCAGCCGAGCGCGAAAAGGTGGTCGACCTCGCCGCGGAGCTGGTAACTCGCGTGCGTGCGCGCGCCAAGGATCAAAGCGCGGTGGAGTCGTTCATGCGCCAGTACGACTTGTCCTCGGAGGAAGGCGTCCTGTTGATGTGTGTGGCCGAGGCCTTGCTGCGCATCCCCGACAAGGGCACGGCGGACAAGTTGATCCGTGACAAGCTCGGTGACGCCGACTGGAAAAAGCACCTGGGCCAGAGCGAATCGTTGTTCGTCAACGCCTCCACGTGGGGCTTGATGCTCACCGGGCGGCTGGTGACCCTGGCGGAGGAAACGCGGCGTGACTTCACTGGTGCCTTGCGCCGGTTGGCAGGGCGTGCAGGCGAACCGGCGATCCGCCTGGCGGTGCGCCAGGCCATGCGCATCATGGGCCATCAGTTTGTCATGGGACGCACGATCGAGGAGGCGCTTGATCGTTGTGCACAAAAGGAATACGCGGTGTATCGCTATTCCTACGACATGCTCGGCGAATCGGCGCTGACCACCGCCACCGCGGAACGCTACCAGCAGGACTATCGCGACGCGATTGCGGCCATCGGCGCGCGTGGTCCGTTTGCCAGCCACACCGATGCGCCATCCATTTCGGTCAAATTGTCGGCGCTGCATCCGCGCTACGAAGTGGCGCAGCGCGAACGCGCGCGCCGCGAACTCACGGCCCGGCTGCTGGAACTGTCGCAGCTGGCCATGCAGTACGGCATCGCGTTGTCGGTCGACGCCGAAGAAGCCGACCGCCTGGAACTGTCGCTGGACATCATTGGCGCGGTCTTCGCCCACCCGTCGCTGCAAGGCTGGAACGGGCTGGGCCTGGTGGTGCAGGCGTATTCCAAACGCACGCCGTTTGTCATCGACTGGGCGATCGAGTGCGCACGCCACACGGGGCGCCGCTGGTACGTGCGGCTGGTCAAGGGCGCGTACTGGGATGCCGAGATCAAGCACGCGCAGGAGACTGGTCTGGCCGGCTACCCGGTATATACCCGCAAGCCGAACACCGACGTGTCCTATCTCGCCTGCGCGCACCGCTTGTTCGACGCCGGTGCGGAGCTGATCTACCCGCAATTCGCCACGCATAACGCGCACACCATCGCCGCCGTGCAGCACATCGCCCACGGCCGCGCGTTCGAGTACCAGCGGCTGCACGGCATGGGCACCGATCTGTATGCCGAAGTGATTGGCGCGCAGCACCTCAACGTACCGTGCCGGGTCTACGCGCCCGTCGGCACGCACGAGGACCTGTTGCCATATCTGGTGCGCCGGTTGCTGGAAAACGGGGCCAACACCAGCTTTGTCAACCGTGTGGTGGACGAGAACGTACCCGTGCGCGAGCTGGTCGCCGACCCCTGTGAAGCAGTGCGCGCGTTCGCGGCGCGCAATCATTCCAACATGGGACATCCGCACATCGCGTTGCCGGTGAATCTCTACGGCGGGAGTGCCGCGCTTGCGCAGCATTCCAATTTTGTATCCAGGAAAAACTCCATGGGCGTCAACTTTTCCAACGACAACGAACTGAAAATCATGGCGAACGCGGTCAACGCGAATGCCGGCCCATGGACGGCTGGGCCGCTGGTACCCGGCGCTGCGCCGGCAGCTTTGGCCGCAATTGCCGTCACCAATCCCGCTGACCGACGGCAGACCGTGGGCAGCTACACGCCGGCCGACCGCAGCATCGTCGACAAGGCGCTGGCGAATGCCGTGGCCGCGCAGCCGGATTGGGATCGTCTGCCTGCCGCCAGCCGCGCCGCCATCCTCGAGCACGCTGCCGAGCAGCTGGAAGCGCGGCGCGGCGAGTTCATCGCGTTGTGCGTACGCGAGGCCGGCAAAAGCCTGCCGGATGCGATCGCCGAGGTACGCGAGGCAGCGGATTTCCTGCGCTACTACGCGACCATGGCGCGCCGCCTCTTCGGCCAACCGGAACCACTGCCCGGACCAACCGGCGAAAGCAATCAACTGTTCCTGAACGGGCGCGGGGTGTTTGTCTGCATCAGCCCGTGGAATTTTCCGCTGGCGATCTTTCTCGGCCAGATCAGTGCCGCCCTGGCCGCCGGCAACGCCGTGATCGCCAAACCGGCCGAGCAAACCTCGCTGATTGGCCATCTGGCCGTCCAATTGTTGCATGCTGCCGGAGTCCCAAAGGACATATTGCAATACTTGCCGGGCGATGGCGCCGTCATCGGCGGCGCACTCACCAGCGACCCGCGCGTGGCCGGCGTCGCGTTCACCGGCTCCACCGAAACGGCATGGGCAATCAACCGCAGCCTGGCGGCGCGCGACGCACCAATCGCGGCGCTGATCGCTGAAACCGGCGGCCAGAACGCAATGATTGCCGACTCCTCGGCGCTGCCCGAGCAAGTGGTCAAGGACGTCATCGCCGCCGCGTTCCAGTCGGCCGGCCAGCGTTGTTCCGCCGCACGCGTGCTGTTTGTGCAGGAAGACATTGCCGACAAGGTGCTGGACATGCTTTCCGGCGCCATGGCCGAGTTGCAAGTCGGCGATCCAGGGCAGTTGTCCACGGATGTCGGCCCGGTGATCGACGCCGACGCACTACAGCTGCTGGTCACCCATGCCGCGCGCATGGACCAGGAAGCGCGGAAGATCGCGCAGGTACCGATGGATGGCGAGCGCACCGCGCACGGCACCTTCTTCGCGCCGCGCGCCTACGAAATACCGGCGCTGTCGAGCCTGACCCACGAAGTGTTCGGCCCGATCCTGCATGTCATCCGCTGGAAGGGCACCGAGCTGCCATTGGTGGTGGAGCAGATCAACGCCACTGGATACGGCCTGACCCTGGGCGTGCACAGCCGCATCAACGATACTGTCAATTATATCCAGGCCCACGCCCGCGTCGGCAACTGCTACGTCAACCGCAACCAGATTGGTGCGGTGGTCGGCGTGCAGCCGTTCGGCGGTGAAGCGCTGTCCGGCACCGGCCCCAAAGCGGGCGGCCCGCATTATCTGCTGCGCTTTGCCAGCGAACGCACGCTGAGCATCAACACCACCGCAGCCGGTGGCAATGCCTCCCTGTTGACGCTCAGCGAATAGCCGGTAGCTGCAGCGCTGGGTGGACGGCTCGGGCGTGCCTCGCCCGCCGCCTGCGCGCGCTCACCTGACGCCTGCACCCCGCGCGCGGCGCGCTGGGGGACGGAATCAATACCCGCCGGCCAAAACGGCCATACTGCTCGCAGGGGCACGCCCGACCACCTGCCGAGCCGGTCCCGGCCGAGTGCTGCAGGGTGGACACCGGCACGATCCAGCCCTGGGAAAATATTCTTGATCCGTATCGACAGGAGTCCGCAATGACCGCAGCAAGCGTCGCGCCCCCCGCCAGCGAGCTGCAGGAAACGCTGCAACTGCTGCGCGCTGCGCAAACCCGCGACCCGATCCCCACGTGGGACACCCGCGCCCGGCGCCTGCGGGCCCTGGCCGCCATGTTGCACGATCAGCGTCACGCGTTTGCGGCGGCGATCAACGCCGACTTCACTTGTCGGCCGCGCGAAGAAACCGACCTGCTGGAGTTTTTCCCCAGCCTGTCGTCGATTCGCTACGCGCTGCGCCATGGCCGGCGCTGGATGCGCCCACGGCGGCGTCCGGCCGACTTCGTGTTTCTGCCGGCACACGTCGAATTGCGGCCCCAGCCACGTGGCGTGGTCGGCATCATCGTGCCCTGGAATTACCCGCTGTATCTGGCAGTTGGCCCACTGGTGGATGCACTGACCGCGGGCAACCGCGTGATGCTGAAGATGAGTGAATTCACGCCGCACTTTTCCGCGCTGTTTGCCGAGCAGATCGCACGTTGTTTCCCGGCTGATGAAGTAGTGGTGATCAACGGCGGCGTGGCTGTCGCCCAGGCCTTCTCCGCACTGGCGTTCGACCACTTGCTGTTCACCGGCTCCACGGCGGTTGGCCGCCAGGTGATGCGCGCGGCGGCCGCCAACCTCACCCCGGTGACGCTGGAACTGGGCGGCAAGTCGCCCGCAATCATCGGCCCCGGCGCGCGTTTTGACCATGCCGTGGAACGGATCATGTTCGGCAAGCTGATCAACGCCGGGCAAACCTGCATCGCCCCCGACTACGTGCTGTTGCCACGTGCACGGGTCGCGGATTTCATTACCGGCGCAAAGCGTGCGGCAGCGCTCATGTATCCGCAGTTTGCGCCTGGCGGGCAATACGCCAGCATCATTTCCGCTCGTCAATATCAACGTCTGGTGGCGTTGCGTGACGACGCATGCGCCGCAGGCGCGCAATTGCACACGCTGGGCAACGCCACGGACGACGCCACCCAACGCCTGCTGGCGCCGCAACTGTTGACTGGCGTGAGCGACGACATGGCAGTGATGCGCGAGGAGATCTTCGGCCCATTGCTGCCGCTCGTGCCATACGACACGCTGGACGAAGCGATCGCCTACGTCAGCGCGCGTGAACACCCGTTGTCGCTGTATGTATTCGAACGTGACCGCACTTTGATTGCCGACGTGCTGGCCCGGACCCGGGTCGGCGGTGTCAGCGTCAACGACACGCTATTCCACTTTGTGCAGCATGGACTGCCGATCGGCGGCGTGGGCGCCTCAGGCATGGGCGGCTACCACGGTGAAGCCGGGTTCCGCACGTTCTCGCACCTCAAGCCGGTATTTCGCCAAGCGCGTTTCAATACCGCCGGCCTGCTCAACCCGCCATACGGTGCGCGCTTTCGCCAAGTGCTGAAGTGGTTGTTGCGCCGCGGGTGAAACTGCGTGCGCCGGAGCGACACGCGCAACACCTCGGGAATGCGATTGGGTAGGGGCCGGAATTCTGCGGCGCCCTACCCAATCGGGCGAAGTGCGCAAAAAAACTGGTTGGGGGAAACGGCGGGCGGTGCCCGCCCTACACGATGGCTTGTGGCGGTTGGTCAGAAGGTGCGAGCGGCACCGGTCGTGACCGGCCGCCGATAGGGTAATCGTGCCTGTTCCGATTCGTAGGGCGGGCACTGCCCGCCGCAACAAGCGATCACACCCGCCAACGGGAATGTAGGACAGGCACTGCCTGCCGGCTTTTGGGTGCACCCTGCCGGGCGCACCCAAAACAAAGCCCCCGGCTGGCGCCGGAGGCTTTGTTCACCGCAACCACAAGCGCCAATAATCAGAACTTGTATTGCGCCGAGAAGCTCAACAGATTGCCGTAATCGTCGAACTCACCGGTCAGCGCATCACCGGTTGCGCTCCTCGAATTGCTGATGTGCGCAGCGTTCACGAACACGTGGGCATACGACGCATTGAGTTCGAAATGTTCGCTGGCCTTGTAGGTCATGCCGAACGAGAGCAATTTGCGGGTGGAGTCGGGCACGCGCGCATCGCGGGTGGCAACGTAGGTCGGCGTGAGGTCGAGGGCCACACCGCCGCGCAACGTCACCTTGTCGTTCAGGTAGTAATCCGCGCCGACCGCCATGTACCACGTGTTGCGCCAGTCAAAATCCAGCGAGCTGGCCGGTTGGGCCGGGTTGGCGTAATTCACCGTCAAGCGCTTCATCACGCTCCATTCGGTCCAGGCCACGTCCGCGCCCACGCCGAACTTTTCGCCTTGATGCCAGTAGCTCACGCCCGCGGTAGCCGGCGTGACAAATTTCGCCGTGCCCTTGGTGTGCTGGAACGGCACGCCTGCGGCGAGCAACGGTGCAACTGCCGGATTGGACAACAGAAAGCCGACGCCGGCCGGAATGTCGGTGAAGTTGGCCGTACCCTCCAGGTGATGGATGATCTGACCGCGATAATCCACCGCGATCTTGTCATTCGGCGTCATCTTCCACAGCGCGCCAACCTGCCAGCCCCAATCCGTGCTGTCGCCGTAAATCCGCGCATGACCATCCGAGCCCGGTGGCAGCAACGTACTGACCGCACCGATCAGCGCGGGCGCTTGCGCCGGTGGAATCGCGCCAGCGGCGACCCCCTGCTGCACCAGCCCCAGGCCCACGGCGTTGAAGTTGATCGCGTTGGTCAGCTCGGCGATGGTCTTTTCCGCAATGGCACTGGCGCCAAGGCTGAACTGGTCGTTTACCTTGAACGACGCGGACAACGTGGCATCCAGCGACTGGAAGCGCGACTTGAGCGCGTTGTAGCGGCCGATCCAGTCATGGTCGTATTCGGTCTGGAAGCCGAACGGTACGTTGAAACCCAGCCCGACATTGACGCGATCGGACACCTTCGTGGCAACAAACATCGCCGGCACCGGCAGCGTGGTACCAGCGTCACCGCCGTTGCCACCGCTGATCGGGCGACCCAACGCGTCGTGGGCGGAGCCCTTGAACTTGGCGCTGAAATTGATCGCCGTGATGTCGGCCTGGAAATACGTACCATCCAGCTCGCTCATCGCCGCCGGGTTGCTGGCCACGACCGAGATATCGCCACCCGCCGTGGTAGAGCCGGCATGCGCGCGGCCCATGCTCTTGGCGCTGCTTTCCTTGAGCTGAAACGCACTGGCATTGGCCAGACTCGGCAGCACCAGCACGCCGGCAATGGCCGCGCTCAACACAGCCAGGACGAGCGGGCGGGCATGGCCGGCGATGGAACGGAAGGACTTGCGCATGTAGTGACTCCCCGGATCAAGTCGGGCTCGACGTGGTCGAGCAAAGTGGACCAAATATTCATACGGGCGTTTGAAGCCCGTTCGCTGCACTTTGCCTGCTCGCCCATGACGTTGCAAGTGGTGTCGCAACAAGCCATCGAACCAAAACCGGCATCCACGTGACACCCGGCACATGCGATGGACGCCAGCAACCGGACGCGCGCGCCGGATAGCCACCTGCTAATCTCGCCTGGCTCCGTGTTTTGCCATCCGCCCGAGTTGCAGGACAAACCCATGCAGTGTTTCGTCTATGCCAGTACGCGCCAGCCGGGCAACTACGTATGGCTGGCGGCGCGGGACGAGTTCGGCGTCGTGCCCGAGTCGCTGGCGCGGTTGCTCGGTGAATTGCGCTTTGTGCTGGAGGTACAGCTAGATGCGCAGCGTCGACTGCCGCTTGAGCATGCCGAAGTGGTGCTCGAACATCTGCGTGGTCAGCGCTGGCACCTGCAGTTGCCGCCGGCAGAAACACTGACCACGGCCAGCCAACTGCCTCACGCCGAACGCGCGGCAGCCGAGCGGGCGCGGTGACTTGCAGTTGTCGTGGGCCAGGTCGCCCGGCCGCTGGCCAGCGGTCTCCGGGCACGGGTTTCCCCGTGGCACGCCAGCAGTGCACCACAGGCATCGGTCCCGCGTCGGGGGACAACCGTGGAGCCGGCAACCTCGCTTAACACTCGGTTACCCTCTATCCGGGCAACGATTTCTATACTGTGCCGATGACCCAACCCAAACTGCGTCACTATCGCTCTTCGCTGCAGGCCCTGGCGTGGTTTCTGCCAAGCCTGATCGCGGTTGCCATCGCTGGCGTGGTGACCCATCCGCTGACCCTCATTCCGTTGCTGCTGGCCAATGCGCTGGGCATGGCCGCCAGCTGTCACGCGCTGGGCTTCGATCTGGAGCCGCGCTTCGGTCGAACGGTATTGCGGCGCGGTGCCGCCCACGTGGTGATGTTCACTGCATACACCGCCGTGGTCTTTGCGCTGGTGGCATGGCCGATGTTGCAGCTCAGCCAGGCACCAAGTGCGAGCGCGGCACTCGCGCTGGCAGCTACCTTGTTGCTGGCGCTGGCATTGCTGTGGCGGTTATGGCCGGCATTCGGTCTGGCGTTCGTCTGGGACGATGCCTACCCGGTACAGGCTGATGGCTCGTGGATTTTCACTGCGGTGGCACGCAGCATGGCCTTTGCCCGCCACCTGGCGCGCGAGGAGCGCTTCTTCACGCACTTCCTGCCAGCCGCGCTGGCGTTGCTGGCACTTGCGTTCGGCGCCATCGCCCTGGCCGGGTTGTATGGCGTATTGCCGCCGGAACCGCGCATTGCCGCGCTGGCACTGTACGGGGCCGTGTTACTGCCGCTGGGCTGCCTGCTGATCGCCAACCGTACGGTGCATGCACTGCTTGGTGAACGCGGCGACCGCGCCCGTCAACTGCTGCACCCGGACGAGGGTGAACTACCCGCTGTCATCGCAGCGCCCCCGGTCGCGCCAGCGCCCGCTGTCAATGAGCCCACGTCTGGCGCGCCGGAGCAGGCCCAGGCGCTGCTGGTTGCCACCCGCAACGGCGACATCGAGCGCGCGCTGGCGCTCGTCGCGGCGGGTGCCGACCCGAATACCACGGCACCGCCTGGCGACCGCGATCAGCGGCCGGTCCTGACTCTCGCGGCGCTGTTGCCGGACACCCGCCTGCTGCGCGCGTTGATCGCCAAGGGCGCTGACGTGAACCGGGCCAGTGGCGGCATCACTCCGTTGCTCGCGGCCACCCGCGACAGCTGGCACGGACGCGCGGAAGCCGTGCTCACCCTGCTCGCCAACGGGGCCGATCCGCTGCTCGCCGACGGCGCGGGCAATACCGCGTTGCACGGCGCGGTGCTCAGCGCTGAACCAGGCGTTGCCGCAATGCTGCTGGACGCGGCAGCGCCAATCAACGCGTTGAACGCAGCCGGCGACACCCCACTCGTAGTTGCCTGTCGCGCAGCCAACTGGACGCTCGTCACCTTCCTGCTCGAACGTGGCGCCAGGCCGGCACTGGCCGACAGCATGCCCGCACTCGTCGCTGCCGCCAGCATTGCCGACGACGATCCCACCGGCGTCAAGTTGCTGCTCAAGCAACGGGCCGCCGTCAACGCCACTGATGCCCAACACCGCAGCGCATTGCTCGTCGCCGCCGCCGAGGGGCACGAGCAAATTGCCCGGGCGTTGTGCGCAGCGAACGCCGATGTCAATCTGCCGGACGCCCATGGCAGCACCGCATTGATGGAAGCCGCCCGGGCGGGAGCCGGCGGCATCGTGCAACTGCTCGTCGAGGCCCAAGCCGACGCGCGCGTGCGTGACCAGCATGGCCGCGACGCCTTGTTGCTGGCCTGCCAATCACCGCGGGCAAACGGGACCATCGTCCGCGCCCTGCTGGCGCTGGGCGCCGAGCCGACGGCGCCGGGTCCGGACGGACGCAGCGCGCTGGATCACGCCACCACCACGGGACGCTGGGATCTGGTGGCTCTGCTTGATCCACAAACGCCGCTGCCGGCCAGCCTGAGTACCGACCTGTTGACCGCCGGTACCGACACGCCCGGGCATTTGCTGGATGCTTTGCGTTTCGGCCACTGGGCCATCGTGTCCACCTTTGCCGAACGCGTGCGGGAATGGCCACAGGCGCAACTCGCCGGTCTGTACCTCGACCTCGCCATGCCCGGCCTGGCGACCGCACGGCGCTGGTTGCTGGACCATGGCCTGGATGCCGAAGCGCGACTCGCACCCGCACCGGAAATCGTCGCGCCAACCGCCGAAGTCGCCGTGGCCGATCCGCCTGACAGCGTGAACCCTCCCCCCGCCCTGGGCCGTCGCTTGTTTGACGCGTTGCTGCAACACCTGCCGGCATCCAGCGAAGCAGTTGAAGACCTGCTGCAAGCTGGCGCGAGCCCAGCCGGTACCGGCTTGCTCGCAGTGGCCTTGTCAGGTGTGGACAACGCGGCAGCCGCCGCTGCGCTGCCGCTGCACCTGCTGGAGCGCGGCGGCGATCCATTCGGGCCGGACGCCCGCGGGCGTACCCCGCTGCACCTGGCTGCGGTCCACGCACAGACCACTTTGCTGCAGGCGTTGCTGGCGCTTGGCTGCAATCCGAACACCCAGGATCACGAGGGGCGCACGCCATTGTTTGCCGCGCTTGAACACGGCAGCGCGGCATTGCCGCTGGTGCGCGCCCTGATTGCCCACGGCGCCAACCCCGAAACCGCCGACAGCAACGGCGAAACGCCGCTGGGGCGGGCACTGGAACACCCGACCCTGGAACGCTGGCTCGACTGGCGCGACTGGTCGCGGCCCAACCGCGCACTGCGTGCGGATGACCTGCCAGCCGCCGCCGGGGCCGGGGCACTGGCCAGCGTGCAGCGTCTGCTGGAGCTTGGGTTCGCCGTCGATACGCAGGATGCGCAGGGCGCATCCGCGTTGGTGCGAGCCTGCGGCGGTGGCCACGCCGAGATCGCGGCGTGTCTGCTGGATGCCGGCGCGGACCCCACGCTTGCTGCGCACAGTGGCGTCACCGCGCTGGTGGCGGCGGTCAGTGCGCGCCAGGCGGCTCTGGTTACGCTGCTGCTGGAACACCACATCGCCGCCGACCAGCGCCTGCCCAACGCGGCCACCGCGCTGATGGTGGCCGCCGCGCTTGGCTATCCGGAAATTGTCGAGGCGCTGCTCGACGCCGGTGCTGATGCCAACGCCGTCGACGCCGCTGGACGCAACGCGTTGCACGCGGCGGCGCAATTCGGTTTTGAACACAACGACAGCCTGCGCGCACGGCGGCTGTTCGACGTGCTGCTCAAGCACGCTGCGGACATCAACCACGCCGACCGCGAAGGCACGACGCCGCTGTTGCTGCTGCTCGGTGCGCACATGCATCCGGGCAGCACGTGCGACGCCACGCACATCGGCGCGCTGGTGCCGCCACTGCTCGATGCCGGTGCGCAGCCGCGACACGCGGACCTGCGCGGCGTGACCGCGCTGCACGCATGTGCGATGCACGCACTGCTGGCGCCCGCGCGCATCCTGCTCGCCCGCGGTGCCGAACGCGAGGCGCCGGATGCGTTTGGCCGCACCGCGGCAGATGTCGCCCGCCAGCTCGGCTACGTCGACGTGGCGCATGAGCTGGCGGTCCGCAGCAGCGCGATTCCCAGCGTGCGGCAAACGTTGCGCCACCCGGCGCAACCCGACGAGTAGCGCGAGCCGCAATGGACCGACGCGCGCCCGGCGCCACTGGTCTCACAACTCGTCCGGATGGACCTCGCCGTGCTCGCGTGCACGCTCGGCACGCGGCGCCGCATCGGCCTCGAACAACGCCTGCAAATCCGTCAGCGCGTCGCGCGTGCTTTGCGCCAATCGCACCTTGTCGTCATACAACAGCGACTGTTTGTTCAGCAGGTCCTCGTCGTAGCGGCGGAAGCGCTCCACGCGATCGGCCGCAAACTCGGCGGACAAGCCGAGCGCCTGCAGCGTCATGCGCGTCATCTTCAAGCTGGAGTGATAAGTCTCGCGTACCGGTTCGTCGACGCCCAGATCCTTCAGTCGATACACGTGCTGGCGATTGCGTGCACGCGCGATGATTTTCAGATGCGGATACTGCCGGCGCACCAGGTGCGCAATGCGCAGGTTGTTTTCCGGATCGTCCGTGGCCAGCACAAATACGTCGGCCGAGGCGGCCTGCGCGGCGCGCAACAATTCCGGTCGCGCCGGGTCGCCGAAGAACAAGTCCACCACCCCCAGCGCACGCGACACCTCAACCTGCTGCGCCGAATGCTCCAGCGCCACGAACGGTATGCCCTGCGCGTGCAGCACGCGTCCCACGATCTGCCCGACGCGGCCGAAACCGGCAATGATCACGCGCGGTGGCCCGGTGTTGATTGCGTCAAATTCGCGCCCGGGGGTTTTCGCACTCACCCGCAATATGCGCGCGGCCAACACCACCAGCAATGGCGTCAGCGCCATGGTCAGGATGATCGCCAACACCAACGCATCGCGCTGCGCGGCGCCGAGCAAACCGTGTTCGGCGGCCTGGCGCAATACCACGAAGGCGAATTCGCCACCGCACGCCAACAGCACCATCAGCCGCAGCGTGTCCGCGCGGGTGAGGCCGGCCAGCAGACGCCCGAGCGGCCACAGCAATATTCCCTTGAGCAGCAACAGACCCAGCACCAACGCCGCAATCAGCAGCGGCTGTCGCCACAGCAACGCAAGATCCATCGACATGCCGACGCTGATGAAAAACAGCCCGAGCAGCAAGCCCTTGAACGGTTCGATGTGCGATTCCATTTCATGCCGGTATTCGGAATCGGCCAGCAACACGCCAGCCAGAAACGCGCCCAGCGTCGCCGAAATGCCGGTCAGCTCCATCAACCATGCCGTACCCATCACCACCAGCAGCGCCGTCGCCGTCGACACCTCCACCGAATCGGCACGGGCGACAAAACGGAACACCGGGCGCAGCAGATAGCGCCCGCCCACGACGACGGCAACGATCATCGCCACCGTGCGCAGTACCGCCAGTGGATCAATGCCATGCACGGTGGATGACGGGGCCAGCAACGGCACCGCGGCGATCAGCGGAATCGCCGCCAGATCCTGAAACAACAGCACCGAGAACACTTCGCGGCCATAGGCCGAGCCGGCTTCCTTGCGCTCGGCCAGCACCTGCAGGCCAAACGCCGTGGACGACAACGCCAGACTGCCGCCGACGATCAACGCGGCACTGCCGGACAGGCCAAACAGGACATAGCCGATCGACCCGATCGCCAGGCTGGCACTGACCACCTGCAAGATGCCGGTGCCAAACACCGAGCGACGCATGACCCACAAACGCTGCGGCGACAACTCCAGCCCGATCACGAACAGCATCAGCACGATGCCGAATTCGGAAATCGTCGCCACGCCCTCGGTGTCGCCAATCAACCCCAGCACCGGCGGCCCGATGACCACGCCCGCCAGCAGATAGCCAAATACCGAGCCAAGCCGCAGGCGCTTGCTCAGCGGCACGGCGATCACCGTGGCCAACAGGAACACCACCGCCGCCTGCAGGAACTGATGGCCTTCCACGTGCACGCAACTCCAGGCTGGGACTCGACGATTATTCCACGCGCCACGCGCGCGTGCGGGGTCACTGCTGGCGCCGGCGGATACTGCCCGCCAGCCGCGCCATGCACGGCTGCAATGGTCTCCGCCGATGCAGGACCGGTACCGCCGACGCCCGCATGCAACGCAAACGCCGGGCACTGTCACGCGTCAGCCGCAGCCGATGGCACCCCGCAGTCTGCAAGGCACGCAGCATCAACGCGCAAGGTCCTATTCGACCGCTGACGCAGCACCCAGGTGGCGGCGCTCAGCGGCGCCACGTTCCTCGGCAGCCAGCACGGCCTCGTGTGTTGCGTGGCTCGCGTAGTCACCTTGACCTGTCTGCAGCCGCCGCCGCCAGCTGCATTGGCCACGGCAGCCAGCCTGCGCGAATTGCGACACCGCCTGCCGGACGGCAGACTCCTGACTTGCGGCTTGCCGCGCCACGGCGGCAGCCGACCGCGGCGCGACCGGCGTCCGGTCCGCCGCGCAAGCTCCCCCCAATTTCGCCTAAGGTTTCGCTGGCGGCTTCAGCCCGCGATCCTCCAGCATCGGCTCGATCTCGGGCGCATGCCCGCGCCAGGCCTGGTACATGGCGGCCAGATCCTCGGTGTTGCCGCGGGAGAGCACCATGGCACGGAAGCGGTCGCCGTTGGCGCGGGTCAGGCCACCGTGCTCCTTGAACCACTGGAAACCATCGTCCGCCAGCATCTGCGTCCACAGGTAGGCGTAATACCCGGCGGCATAGCCGTTGCCCCAGATGTGCTGGAAATAACTGGAACGGTAACGTGGTGGCACGTAGCCGAGATCGACCCCGTCCTTCCTCAGCGCGGCAGCCTCGAACGCGTCGGCATCCTGCAGCGGCGCGTCAGCGCCCAGCGTGTGCCAGTTCATGTCCAGCATGGCGGCGGCGACCAGCTCGGTCATGTCGTAGCCCTTGTTGAACATGCGCGACTTGCGCATCTTGTCGACCAGCGCCTGCGGCATCGCTGCGCCGGTCTGGTAGTGCTTCGCGTAATGCGCGAATACCCGCGGGTTGGTCGCCCAGTGCTCGTTGAACTGCGACGGGAACTCGACAAAATCGCGTGCGGTGTTGGCGCCGGACAGCGACGGATACTGTGAGTCGGCGAACATGCCGTGCAGCGCATGGCCAAACTCGTGGAACATGGTGATGACGTCACTGAACGACAGCAGCGCCGGCTGCCCGGCGACTGGCTTGGTGAAGTTGGCAACGTTGTAGACCACCGGCTTGGTACCGAGCAATTTCGACTGGTCGACAAAGTTGCTCATCCACGCGCCGCCACCCTTGTTGTCGCGCTTGAAGTAGTCGCAATAAAACAGCGCCAGCGAGCTGCCGTCCTGGTCGAACACTTCGAATACCCGCACATCGGGCTGATACACCGGAAGGTCGTGGCGCTCCTTGAAGGTCAGCCCGTAGAGTTGATTGGCGGCGTAAAACACGCCGTTTTGCAGCACGTTGTCCAGCTCGAAATATGGCTTGATCTCGCTCTCGTCCAGATCGAATCTGGCCTTGCGCACCTGCTCGGCGTAATAGTTCCAGTCCCACGGCTGCAGCTTGAAATCGCCGTGCTGCTGGTCGATCACCGCCTGGATGTCGGCCGCTTCGGCGCGGGCGCGGTCGGTGGCGGGCGTGACCAGCTGGTGCATGAAGTCCAGCGCCGTGGCCGGCGTCTTCGCCATCTGGTCTTCCAGCTTCCACGCCGCGTAATTCGGGAAGCCAAGCAGCTTTGCCTGCTCGGCGCGAATTTCCGCGATCCGCGCGATGGTCTTGCGCGTGTCGTTGGCATCACCGTGCTCGGCCCGGGTCCAGGACGCCGTAAACAAGGCCTGGCGCGTGGTGCGGTCGCTGAGGGACTGCAACTGCGGCTGCTGCGTGGTGTTCTGCAGCGGCAATACCCACTTGCCGCTCAGCCCGCGACCCTGCGCCGCCTGTGCGGCGGAGGCGATGTCACCGGCAGACAACCCGGCGAGCCTGGCCTGGTCGTCCACCACCAACGCGCCAGCCTTGGTCGCGGCCAGCAACTTGTTGGTGAATTGCGTGCTGAGCGTGGACTCTTCCTTGTTCAATGTTTTCAGGCGCGTCTTGTCCGCTGCGGAAAGCCTGGCACCGGCATGCACGAAATCCCGGTAGGTCACTTCCACCAGTCGCAACGATTCGGGATCGAGCTTGAGCGCGGCACGCTCGTCATACACTTTCTGCACACGCGCAAACAACTTGCTGTTGAGACGAATGGCATCCCTGTGCGCGGCCAGCAGCGGCGCTTCGGTCTCCTGCACCTTCTGCAGCGTGGGGTTGGTGTTGGCCGCGGTGACGGCGTCAAACGCGTGCATGGCGCGGGTCAACATGGCGCCGGACTTTTCCATCGCGACAAAGGTGTTGGCAAACGTCGGCGGCGCGGGGTCGTTGGCGATCCGCTCGATTTCCGCCAGCTGCTGGCGCATGCCTTCTTCAATGGCTGGCTGGTAATCACCATCCTTGATCTGGTCGAACGGTGGCGCCTGGAATGGCAGGGTGCTGGCCGAGAAAAACGGGTTATGGGTCATGGTGGACGTTGGGTGCACAGGGGCAATGGTGGTGGCAGGCGGTGGCGCACTGAGCGCGGCTTGCGAGCAAGTGAGCAGGACCAGTGCAGTAGCTACCGCAATCATGCGCAGACGAAGCATCGGGTTTCCCCCAGTGGTGGATCGGCGGACATGGTCGCCGGGCAGGTCGTCGACCGTAGCGGCATGCCTTGCATTTTTCCAGACCCGGAATCGTCGACGTTGTCGCCACGATCCGGACGACGCAGTTTACGCCGCATGCACATCGCGCAGGGTCCACGCCGCACCAATCAACAGGTACAGCCGGTGGCGCACGACACTCATCGGCAGATCCGTGACCAGTTCCACGTCAGTGTGCAAATCGGCAACGCTGGCCGTTACGCTGGCGGCCGGGTCGACCGTGGCCAGACTGCCATCCACGAGGTCCGGATCGGGCTGCGCCGCCCGCCAGCGGACAAACAACGCATCCGTGCGCAGTGCCGCCTGCAGCGCGCGGGCAAAATCATTTGGCCCGGCGCCGGAGTAGGCAAAGCGCGCATCGGCGCCGCGGGCATGCGCAAGATCGGCGATGGACAGGTAATAGCGGTTGCGTGCCATGTTGCCTCCCGGCAGAAGGTTCACCGCCAGACGCGGCATGGCGCCATTGCACCACGGACAATGTGAAGTTCAGCCCAAGCTCCCCACCACATGCATGGCTGGCCACCCGCACCCACACCGCGCCCCGGGTGTCGGGTCGAGGCATACTATGAGCTTTGGCGAGCGGTCACGGCGCATGTTCGAACTCCAGCCCCACACGTATGCAAACAAGCGCGAGCACTACGCCGACCTGCTGTCGCAGGCACACGGCCTGCTTGCCGGCGAGCGCGACCTGATTGCCAACGCGGCCAATTTCGGGGCATTGATCTACCACAGCCTGCCCGGACTGAATTGGGCCGGTTTTTATCTGTACGATGGCACCGAGCTCGTGGTTGGACCATTCCAGGGCAAGCCGGCGTGCATTCGCATTGCCCTGGGCCGTGGCGTCTGCGGCACCGCCGCGGCTACACGGCAGACCCAGGTGGTGCATGACGTCAACGCGTTTGACGGACACATTGCCTGCGACGCGGCATCGCAATCGGAAATCGTCGTGCCGTTGATCAAGCCCGACGACACGCTGCTTGGCGTCTGGGACGTCGACAGCGCGCACATCGGCCGCTTCGACGAGGATGACCGCGCCGGCATGCAGGCGCTGTGCGCAGCGTTCATGGCATCCATCCGCGGCTGACCCGTCGGCCGAGGACGCAACGGCGCACTCATTGCGCCGGGTCCGGGGCAAGCGATGGTGGGATGGTTGCCACCGCGATGCTCCTGGCTCGTACCCATGCACGAAGAACGTGGCTACTGAAGTCACGCCCCCACGGCGCCGATCTCAGCGCGGTGGTGCCAGCTCGCCGGCGCGTGGCTGGCGCAACAAATCCATCACCGCCTGCCGCGCCTCCTCCACGCCGGTGCCGGCCGCTGCGGAAAAGATTTGCGCCGTGGCATGCAAACCCTCGGTGGCAAACTGTTTGCGCAGCGCGGCCAGCGCCTGCGTGGCCTGTCCACGCGAGAGCTTGTCGGCCTTGGTCAACAGCAGATGGCACGGCAGCGCGGTGGCGAAACAGAACTCCAGCATGGTGCGGTCGAAGTCCTTCAGCGGGTGACGACTATCCACGATCAACACCAGCCCGCGCAGGCTGCGACGTTGATGCAGGTAGGCGTCGATCTCCAGTTTCCAGTGCTCGCGCATTTCCAGCGGCACTTTGGCGTAGCCGTATCCGGGCAGATCGATCAGGCGCACATTGGCCGGGGGCTGGCCGTCGATCTGCGCCGGTGCTGGCAGGCTGAACACCACCATCTGCTGGGTGCGTCCGGGAGTCTTGGAGGTGCGGGCCAGGCCCTGGTGATTGGTCAGCGCATTCAGCGCGCTCGACTTGCCGGCGTTGGACCGCCCGGCGAACGCCACTTCCGCACCTTGATCGGCAGGCAGCTGGCTGACACGATGGGCGGCAAGCACAAACTGCGCGCCTTGCAGAGGATTGGACATGGGGATCGTTTGACCAGGCTGGGTAGCGCAGGGATAATTCTGCGGTTTCCGCTGCTGCACGCCTTGAGCCTGCAACCAACGGCTGTCTTTGCGCGCGTCTCGGGAGTCAAGTGTATGAGTTTTCAGTCCGCTGGTTTACGGCCCACGGTGCTCGGGTCTGCATTGGCACTGGTGTTTGCCCTGTCTGCGGGCGGCGTGCTGGCGCAAGACGCAGCTGCCCCGGCGCCTGCGGCGAGCACTCCGGCCGCAGCAGCCAGCACGGCGCCAGCCGCGGCCGCGGCCGCACCCGCTGCCACGGCCGCGGTGCACCCCGGTGATGCCAAGGCTGGCCAGGCCAAAGCCGCTGTCTGCGGGGCCTGCCATGGTCTGGACGGCAACTCCAGCGATGCGCAGTTTCCGAAACTGGCCGGCCAGAGCGAGCAATACATCGTGCGCCAGTTGACTGCCTTCAAGGCCGGTATCCGGCAAAACGCGATCATGATCGGCATGGCCGCGCCGCTCTCGACGCAGGACATGCACGATCTGGGCGCATATTTCGCGACCAAGACTTCCTTGCCGGGCGTGGCCGATCAGGCGTTGGTCGAGCACGGTCAGACGCTGTTCCGGCAGGGCGATGCCAAGCGCGATATTCCGGCCTGCATGGCCTGTCACAGCATCGATGGTCGCGGCAACCCGGGCGCCAGGTATCCGCAGTTGGCCGGGCAACATGCGCAATACGTCGAGGCGACGTTGAAGGCGTGGCACGACGGTACCGTGTGGGGCACCGATGCCCAGGCGCAAATCATGCCGGCCATCGCCAAACAGCTCGACGCCAACGACATCGCGGCGCTGGCCAGCTACCTCGAGGGACTGCACAGCCCCGATGCGCCGGCCACTGCCACGGCCCAATAACCCATCACGCGCCGGCCATCATGCCGGCGCCTCCGGTTTTACGCCTGCCCCGAGGTATTTCCCATGTTGAAGCATCTGCCCTTCCTGTGCGCCGCCATGCTCGCACTGGCTGCCTGCGGCCAAGACAATGCGGGGGCGCCCGCAGCCGTGACCCCAACCACGGCAGCGACCACCGTTGCGCCCGCCGCGACGGCGACTGTCACCACTACGCCGACAAGTGCCACCAGCGCCGCGCCGGCGGCCGCCAGCACCACCACACCGGCGGCCGGCAGCACCGTCACGACCGAGCCGGCGCCAGCGCCGGCCGCAGCACCTTTCGTCGACACCGGCAAGTGGATCGAAGGCAAGCACTACTTCCTGATTGACCCGCCGCAACCGACCAGCCACCCGGGCAAGATCGAAGTGACCGAGGTGTTTTCCTACGTGTGTCCGGCGTGCAACCAGTTTCACACCACGGTGGATCGCATCGCCCGCACCCTGCCCGCTGGCGCGGTGATGAACTACGTGGCTGCCTCGTTCCGCCCGGATGAAAACTGGCCAATGTACCAGCGCGCGTTCTACGCGGCACAAGCGTTGGGTGTGGTCGAGAAAACCCACGACGCGATGTTCGATGCCACCTGGAAATCCGGCGAAATGGCCACCTACGAACTGGGAGCCGGCAAGCTGAAGCCGCATGCGGCATGGCCCACCATCGAGGACGCGGCGAAGTTCTACGCCAAGTTTGGCGTCGACCCGAAAGAGTTCGTGGCGGTGGCCAACTCTTTCACGGTCAACACCCAGATGAAGCGCGCGGATGACTTGATCAAGGCGTATGGCGTGGACGGCACGCCGACGATGATCGTCAATGGCAAGTACCGCTTTGGACCGAGCACGGCGGGCGGCTACACGCAGGCGCTGGAACTGACCCAATGGCTGGTGGCCAAGGAAGCTGCCGGCAAGTAATCTGCACGGACCAGGTGACGGCGCGCGGCGACAGGTCGCTGCGCCGCCACGCCATGACGGAGATGCGCGTGATGCTCAAACGGTTGACCAGCTTGCGGGTTCTGGTGTTGTTCGGCGGCTTGCTGCTGGCCAGCGCCTGCACCGCACAATCGGGAGCGCCAGCGCCATACACCGAAGGCAGCGAATACGTGACGCTGCCGGCACCGCACCAACGTTACAGCAACGACGGCAAGGTCGAAGTTGCCGAAGTTTTCTCCTATGGCTGCATCCACTGCGCGCAGTTCGCGCCGCTGGCGGAAAAGCTGCGGCAATCACTGCCCAAGGGCGTTGTCTTCAAGCTCGTGCCCGCGCCGTTCAGCGCCGAGTGGCTGCCATATGCACGGGCATACTACGCGGCGAACAAGCTGGGAGTGGTCGAGCGCACGCACATGGCGTTGTTCCAGGCCAAATTTACCGAGCACTACCCCATCAACTCCATGGATGAACTGGCTGATTTCTACGCGCGTGAGGGCGTGGACCGTTCCGCCTTCATGGCTGCGGCCACGTCCCCCGAGGCAACCACCAAGCTGAAGGGCGACCTGGCGCTGATTCAGCATTGGGGAGTGGACAGCACCCCGACCGTGGTGGTCAACGGCAAGTATCGCATCACCGGCGTGCACACCCACGAAGAACTGGTGGCCGTCGCCCTGTGGCTGGCAAAACGCGAGTTGTCCGGCGGGAAATAAACGGCCGCTGGCACCGCGCGGCTTGCGACAACGCACGCGGACCCTCGCCCGGCGGCGGCTGGCATCTTGTTCATGGCCGATGGATCATGCTGGTATCTCGCGTTGGTTCCACGTACGCCCGCCTCCTGACCACCGAGGTGCATGATGACCCGTGCTGATGATCCCGCCCCCGATGTTCCTGCCGAGCGCCGCTTGCGGCTGCTGAGCTGCAACATCCTGGCTGGCGCCAGCGTGCACCGCTACAGCGAGTACGTCACGCGCTCGATCAGTGCGGTACTGCCCGGCCGTTCGAAGCTGGACAACCTTGACCGGCTCGCCGAGATGCTGCCGCGGTTTGACGTGATCGGGTTGCAGGAAGCGGATGCCGGCAGCCTGCGCTCGGGCTTTCTCAACCAGACCCGGTATCTGGCCGAAACCTCCGGCATGCCGTTCTGGAGCTACCAGCCCAACCGCGCGATGGCGCGCGTTGCGCACACCGCCAACGGTCTGATCAGTCGTCTGGAACCGCAGGCGGTGCTCGACTACCCGCTGCCCAGCCGCATTCCCGGACGTGGCGCGCTGCTGGCGCAGTTTGGCGAGGGCGAGGATGCGCTGGCGGTGATGATTGCGCATTTGTCACTGAGCGCCTCGACCCGCGCGCGGCAGCTGGCGTTCATTGCCGAGTTGCTGCAGGACTTCCCGCACGCGGTGTTGATGGGCGACTTGAACAGCGAGGCCGGCAGCAAGGAAATGCGCCAGTTGTTCGCCAAGTCCACGCTGCAACCACCGGCCCAACCCACGCCCACCTTCCCAAGCTGGAAACCACGCCGCGCGCTCGATCACATCCTGACTTCTCCGGCTATCCAGCTGGAAAAAGTGTGGGCGCTGCCCCAGGCGTTCTCCGATCATCTGCCGCTGGCGGCGGAAATCCGCCTGCCGGCCAACGTGGG